>JADFXS010000662.1 GCA_015233515.1 Deltaproteobacteria bacterium
GTTGCTCGGCCTTGGAGGCTCCCGCCTCAGTTTCATCGAGCAAGCGGTTGAGTTCACGGACCGCGTCAAAAATATACCCCAAGGCTTTAGCCGTGTTCAAGTCGTCATCCATCGCCTCGTGGAAAGCCTTCAAGACGGCTTCAACCTCCGGCTCGGAATCGACGGATTGTTTTTCGAGTATAGCTTCGTTAGCCGCCTGCAAGGCGCGGTAAGCCCGTTCCAGACTGCGATATGTTTCGCTCAAGCCTTCATCGGAAAAATCGATCGGACTGCGATAATGTTTGGAGAGAAGGAAAAGACGCAGCACTTCCGGCCGGAAACGGTTTAAAACTTCTCGGACCGTGAAAAAATTCTTGAGTGATTTAGACATTTTTTCATGGTTGACCCGAACAAAGCCGTTATGCAACCAGTAACGGGCAAATCTTCGGCCTAGGGCCTTGGATTGGGCCATTTCGTTCTCGTGGTGGGGAAAAATCAGGTCATGGCCACCGCCATGGATGTCAAACTCCTGCCCCAGCAAGTGGTTGCTCATGGACGAACATTCGATATGCCAGCCGGGACGGCCTTCACCCCAGGGGCAGGGCCAGGAAGGTTCACCGGGTTTGCTTTTCTTCCACAAGGCAAAGTCCAAAGGATGGCGTTTCCGTTCATCGACTTCCACTCGGGCTCCGGCCTGCAGGTCTTCGATATTTCGGCCGGACAAGCATCCATATGACGATAAGTGCGTGACGTCATAATAAACGTCGCCATCTATCTGATAAGCATATCCGGCATCCAATATGCCTTGGATGTCGGCGATCATCAATTGGATGTATTCGGTGGCCCGTGGTTCGATATCGGGTCGGAAGGCGTTCAGGGCATCCATATCCTCATGAAAGGATTTAATGTAACGGTTGGCTAAATCGAGGAAATGAATTCCTTCGGCCTGGGATCGATTGATGATTTTGTCGTCCAGGTCGGTAAAATTGCGGACGTACAAAACCTGGTAGCCCGAAGCTCGTAAATGCCGAACCAGGAGGTCAAAAACAAGGACAGCCCGGGCATGGCCGATATGACTGTCGTCATAGACCGTAGGGCCACAGACATATAACTTGACCCGGCCTTCTTCCACCGGGATGAACTCTTCTTTTTTATTCTTCAGGGTATTGTGTAAATATAAGGACATGGCTCCTCCGCAGGCCATTGGTCAACGTTGATCGGGACAAGAATGCCTGGAAAACAGACGGAATGCAAGCCTGATCAACTGTGTCGGTTTCGGCCCTTGTAACGGAGCAAGACCGCGGCCATGGCGGCCAATCCTTCCTCGCGGCCGATGGCGCCCAGCTTTTCCGTGGTGGTCGCTTTGACATTGATCTGATTGGGGGACACGGCCAAGGCCTCGGCCATGGCCTTGATCATGTGAGGAGTCAGGTTTTTAATCTTGGGTTTTTCCGCGATCAGAGTCAAGTCGGCGCTTTCCACCTCGTATCCGGCGGCGCGAACTTTTTCTCCAGTCAGACGCAATAACGTTTTCCCGGCCACGCCGGCCCAGTGTGAATCCGAATCCGGGAAATGAACGCCGATATCTCCCAAGCCCGCCGCGCCCAGCAGAGCGTCGCAGAAAGCGTGTATTAAAACGTCGGCATCGGAATGACCGGCCAGACCTCGATCAAAAGGAACATCCACCCCGCCCAGCATCATTTTTCGGCCATGGACCAGGGGATGAACGTCAAAACCCATTCCAATGCGCATTGATGACTCCCGGCTATCGGCGGTCATGGTTTCAGCCATGAGCAAGTCTTCCGGCATGGTGATTTTAAAATTATTGGCCGCCCCATGGACCACGTGGACAGGATAGCCCAATCTTTCCAACAGACCGGATTCATCCGTGCCTAAAAAACCGTCCCGTTTAGCAGCGGCCAGGGCCTCGGCCAACCATCTCCGGTCAAAAGCCTGGGGAGTCTGAGCCTGCCAGACCAGATTACGGTCCAAAGTTTTTTGGATAACGCCGTCTTCCACTTGTTTTAAAGTATCTCTCATCGGCACGGCGGCGATCGCGGCTCCACTTTCACGGGCTTTATCCACGGTGGCTTCGATAGTCGTAGCTCGGACCAAAGGCCGAACCCCGTCATGGATAACCACCACATCCGTTTCATCATCCAGCATC
>JADFXS010000663.1 GCA_015233515.1 Deltaproteobacteria bacterium
AAGACACTCGAAATTTCTCCATCTATGACGGGATGACAACCCAGATCGGAATATTAGGGGTCTGAAAAGCAAATGCAGGCAAAATTTATAAACATTTCGCCTTTTATCGGAGTTGCCGGTGCTTATGTTTCAAACGCCGATTAAAAAATCGTCGGCGCCGGTCTCGTTGGGTGTAAGAAATCCCTTAAGCCTCATTTGCTGCTTTATAGGGCGATGGTTTCAAATAGAGGCGGGTCACAATCCGATCCCAGATGTGGTCGGCGATGTCTTCTTTTGTCGCCAGAGGTATTTCTTCAACTGAATTCTGACGATCGATTATCCAAACCCGGTTGGTTTCCGCCCCGAAGGATTGATCCGCCGGGCCGATCTGATTCGCCACGATCAAGTCCAGGTTCTTGGCCGCTAATTTGGCTTTGGCGTTTTCCAAAAGGTTTTCGGATTCGGCGGCAAAACCCACCAGGAAGCAGTTTCTTCCTTCCTCGCCGATACTTTTCAAAATGTCCGGATTGGGCGCCAGCTCGATAGGAGGTGGAATCCGCCCTTTTTTGACTTTGCCCTGGACCCTGGTCGCCGGACGGAAGT
This sequence comes from Deltaproteobacteria bacterium, assembly GCA_015233515.1. Next base: position 583 of record JADFXS010000663.1, read on the forward strand.
CAGCCGGAGCCGCGGCTTTAACCAGCACATTGGTCCCGGGCAGTTCTCGATGGACCGCGTCCAGCATATCATTAGTGGTCTCCACGGTCACTTGCCGAACTCCATAAGGAACAGGCAGGTTGATAGGGCCGGTAATCAAGGTGACTTCCGCTCCACGACGCCACGCGGCTTGAGCCAGCGCCAAGCCCATCCGGCCGGTGGAGCGATTGCTCAGGTAGCGGATATCATCCCAAGGTTCTCTTGTCGGACCGGCGGTAACCAGCACCCGCAAACCGATCAGGTCACCCTGGGCTAAAAGTTTTTTTAGCTCTTCGACAATAATCGGTAGATCAGGCAGGCGTCCGCGGCCTTCCCAGCCGCAAGCCAGATAGCCCTGGTCCGGTTCTAGCACCCGGTATCCCCAGTCTTGAAGATGACGGATGTTACCCTGAACCGCCGGATGATCGAACATGTTCACGTTCATGGATGGGCAAACCAGAATGGGAGCCTTAACCGCCAGCAGGAAGGTGGAAACGAAATCGTCGGCTATCCCGCCGGCCATTTTGCCGATGATATTGCCGGTAGCCGGCGCGATAACCACGGCCTGGGCCCAATCCGCCAGGGAAATATGCCCGATCTCGGATCTTTCGGCCCATAGGTCCGTAGCCACCGGATTTTTGCTCAACGTTTGAAAAGTCAGCTCCGTGACAAATTTGGCGGCGGCCTTGGTCATCGCCACCCGGACCATGGCTCCTTCCCGTTCCAGCTCTCGAACCAGTTGGGCCGATTTGTAAGCGGCAATACCGCCGGTCACCACTAAAACTATATGTTTATTTTTTAGGCTGTAAGACATAGCTGACTTAACGTTTCGCCCATTTTCGGGTTATCACTGAACAGTCGGCGCGACGTAAATCTCCGCGTGAGTCATGATCGTTTTCTCGTATACACTGATTATACAGGTTTTGCGCTCTTTTTCAAAGAGAAGCATGGTTTTGGGATGCCGGAAGACGCTCTTCAAGGACCAGCCGTCCTTAGGCATGTTATTGCGAAAAAAGTCGGTAATGGACTCAACGTCCACGTACCCGGTCAAATGAAGCGTCCCGGCCTTGAACCCTTGAGTTTCAAATACAAAGGTTGACTCCCGGTCGATTTTCATTTCCGAAGGAACCAGGATGTCATTGAAATGGGAGTGAGTCGGGGGCTGAGGAGGGTCCTCGTCCTTCAGATAGGGGATTTTGGAACACCCGGTCAAGAATAGAAACAGCCCCAGGCTCACCACGAAAGCCGATAAGAACAAACGGCGGAACATCTGTACATCTCCTTGGTTAATTATTGTCCAGGGTCTCTTCTTTCGGCCCGGATCCGGATTTGGCCCCGGGTTTGGGTTTTGCCGTCGACTGACTCTGAGTCCCGGTCCAAGGTGTCCCGGTGTTCAGTAATGTATGCTGGGCCCCGGGTTTGGACGGAGCCACCCAGACTTCCAGGCTGACTTCGTCGCTACCGTAAGGATAAGCCACGATCACCAGGCAGGCCTTGTTCTGCTTGGTGTACATCAGGATGTTTTTCTGAAACTTGAAGCTGGAG
>JADFXS010000664.1 GCA_015233515.1 Deltaproteobacteria bacterium
TGGTTTGGCCGACCTTCACCAGACGATTGAAAACATCCGAGTCTATGGTGGCCCGGAGAATCCAAGGAGCGGGTTCCTGGTCGCGTTTAACGGCGATAACAAAATGAGGCACCCCGCGAAAACCCAAAAACACATCACTGATATAAAGACCTCGAAACATCGTTTCCTGAAACCAGGCCGCCTCCCGGTAGTTGCGGTTTTCCAGGGAATAGGGGCCGCTATAGGCGGCGTGGTTTCCTTGGTGATCTATTACCCCCAAATCCACGAAGCTTTTGGAACTACTATTGAGGAGGGTCAGGATTTCCTTTAATCGTCCCGGCTTGACCAAATCATCCAGGGAAAGAGTGGCGGTCAGGATTTCCAGCTGCATGGTGCGTTCGGACAGAAACAGTTCGATGGCGTTGGCCCGGCCTTCGGCGATTTTTCGCAGTTCTTCCTGAGATTGCGTCTGGTAAGAGGAATAAAAATAATAATAAATGACTCCGCCCAAGACAAAGAGCGGAACAAGCGAAACAGACACGCGATACAACATGATTGTGCGGTAGAGCTGAATATAAGGCAGATTACCGGTCATAAACATCCATCCAACTGGCCAACGGGCCGATTTGAAAAGTGATGGATACTAAAGTTTTACCTGGCCCGGAAAGCGGGTTGCCTCTTAAACCAAGGGAAGCCGACATAGCTTGAAGACTTAAAAACGGCGCCGGATGCAGGGCCAGGGCCAAAGAGTGGCTCGGCCGCTGTCTTCTCAGGTTGGAGATGTTTTTTCATAAGTCGTTTCCAGGTTGTAGTTGCCGTCGATAAAGGCTTGGGCCAACCAGAGGCAAGTGTTACGGTTATGGCACAACATATCCATCTGTCTGGTAAAAATAGTCAACCGCCCTAGTTCGGCCAGAAGATCCTTGGTAGTTTGTTGATTATGTTTTTTTAGAAAAGCATGAACTACGTCGGCTTTTTGACGGATTTCAAAACCTAGCTGGCTCAGGATGTTTGAGATCAATTCGGCGCGCAAGGAGCGTCGATCTTCGGTGGCCGCGCCGCCTTGAAAACGGAAACTGATGTAATTGTCATTGAGAAGCGGGCCGCAAACCGAATCAACCGCGGCGAAGTGATATCCGACGCGGGAATTGAAGTTCAAGTATTCTCCGGACATGATGGCAAAAGTGGTTTCCCCGATATCCCGGTCCTGGCCATCGGAAGTCGGCGTGAACATGGAACGGGACAAGACGGAAGCCAACCCGCTCAGACTGACGGGGCGAGGTCGGTCCCATTGGATGCGCGGGTCCAACAGTCCCTGTAAAAAAGATACTCCCGGGACGGAAATAACCTGTTCCAAGGTCACTTCCTGTCCGGCGTCTTCAGCCAAGCCCCCGCCTAAATCAATCAGCAGCATGGCGAATGGCAATTTATTGGCCAATTTTTTGGCTTCATTCGAGGCCGCCGCGCCGAGGGCATCGCCTAACCGGAACATTTCGCTAAATGATTTTTCATGGATAAAACGGATAATATCGTGAAATGTAAGGCAGTTCTCCGGACGGAATTTCGGGGATTTCGAATCGGTCAAGGTCAGGGGCGTGATCAGGCGCGCTGCTTGCTGCCACGGGGGCACGCCGCGTAAATTTTTTCGTTGGCTGATGTTTTTTGTCGTATCAGAATTAACAAGATTTACGGGTCGACCGGCATAAACTCGTCGCGCCGAAGCGTGGACGGTGATGATCTGGCCGCTAACAATCGCCCCGGTGGCCCCCTTGGCGCCGACAATAGCCGGAACGCCGAATTCCCTGGTCAGGGATGCCATATGGCCGGTTACCCCGCCCACATCGGTGACCACGGCCGCGGCTCGATCAAGAACGCAGGCAAAGACCGGTGATGAATTTGGGGCGACCAGGATACCGCCGTCCGGAAAGTCGGCTAGATCCTCTTCCTTGAAAACCAAATAAGCCGGACCGGAACCAATTCCGGGCCGAGCGGTTTCTCCACCTTCCAGTATCCGGGGCAAGTCGAGGTCGATTTCAACTGTCCCATCCTGGGTGGAATTCAACATTTGCAGCGGCCTGGATTGCAGAATGAAAACACGTCCGTCAGAGAGCCAAGCCCATTCCACATCTTGAGGTTCACCAAAATCATCTTCCAAAATCAAGCC
>JADFXS010000665.1 GCA_015233515.1 Deltaproteobacteria bacterium
ACCGTCAAACCTAGCCGTTCCTTGATTCTGGCGGCTAATAACCGGGAAAATTCCAAAGTAAAATCTTTTTCCCGCAGACCGGTGACTCCAGTGGCTCCCACATCTCTACCACCGTGCCCCGGATCGATGATCACCTTACGCACCCCTAAGCCCAGTTGCCGGGCCAGGGATTCCTGGTTGATTTGCTCTCCGGCCGGCCCTCGAGGAAGCTGTTTCCGCTTCAAGGCCGTCCCGCGCAGGCCGGCTAAGGGCTGATTCGGCTTGGTCTTGGTTTCCGCTTTGGAGACTGTGGCTTTAGGTTCCGGTTTGACCTCGGCCTGGGTTTCCGGTTTGGATTCCGAACCGGCTGAAGTTCGGCCGGTCTTTTCAGCCGCCGAGTTGGTCTTGGCGTTGTTCTTCTTTTCTTTGGTCGAGTCCGATACCGCGGCTTGTTTCTCGGTCCCCGGGGTTTTAGCGCTCGCGGCTTCCGCATGAACGGCCAGGTTAGGCTGGTTTTTTGTCCCTTTGTCAGTGTTTCCCTTTTCCGGGGTCGTTTTTTCCACCGCGGCTTTTTCCGAAGCGACCTTGTCGTGGGCTGTTTTTTCCTGGACAGGTTTTTCCGGAGGTGTTTCAGAGATGGAACCCACCTCGGCGCGTTCGGTCTCTGATTCGACCCGGTTGCCTGGTTCATGTATCTTTTCCTGAGTTGCCTCTACGCTTTTGCCGGTGACATCCACCACGATACGAAAAGGGTTGCTTAAGGAAAAAATACGGTAGTTGTGAATATTCTGGACGTCCAAGACCAGACGGACGGAGGACGGCGTGAATTGGGCCAGGCGTGCTTTCTGTAACAGGCTGTCGGAAATAATCATTTCTTCTTTGACATTGGGGGCTAAGCGGGCATCCTTCAGGTCCAGGTATAAACGCATGGGTTGCTTTTTGTCCTGAGTCGGACGCAGAATTCGGTCCTGAAAAGTGACTTCCCGGTCCAAATCCACGGCCAGGCGGCTATAAGTCGGATTATGCCAATAGCGCAGGCCTTTGACTTGCGCTTTGGAACCAGGCGCCGGCGGAGTCGATTCAACCGCGCCGTTGGCCATATCCGCTCCCGAGGCGGGTGGAGAAGCGGCCGAAGAAGTCGAGGCGCCTTCGGGTTTGTCCTTGGATGGACCGGAGATCTGGGTCATCAATTTGCGGGCTTCGGCAACCTCGGTTTTGTTTTGCGGGTGGTTTAATTCCACCTTCAATAACTCGACGTACGCCCGTTCAGGATCCTTTTTATAATGATAATATATCTGCCCGACCCCTAACTGGGCCTTCGCCGTCAAGTCATCTTGCGGAAAGCTTTTGATCAGACGGCGATAGTTGATCAATGAACTGTCCAAGTCTTCCGGTCGCCGGGATTGACGATACAGATTCAAATAAAGGTCCGCTATGGTCAACAGCGATTTTTCCACCAGCTTGCCGTGGGGATAACCTTCCACCACGCGAAGATAACGATTGATGGTTTCCAACCAGGCTTGACGGTTGTTTCGAGCTTCTTTTTGAGTTTCCAGCTGCTTTCGGGCTGTTTCCGCGCGCTGGAACAAGCTGTCTTCGGTTTCGGCGGCATTAATGGTTGGGGTGAGGCCGGGTGGAAGGGCCAAGACGATCAGAAAACAAAACCAGAAAGCGATAGCCAGATAAGCCGGCTTGCTGGTGGCCATTGTCAGTATCGGGTGTTGACGTGACTTATTCAAGCCACTCTTGAAAAAGTTATGGGTGACGGTCATTTTCAAGAGACCGGTTAGGCCGCAATTCCAGGGAAACATCCGTTCCTGCGGCTTGGCCTCGCCCGCAGCGCTCTTCGGCTCATGGCTAAAGCTCAAAGCCGTCATTCGGTCAGCCTCTTCAGCTCCGCTAACTTATTCAGAGCCTCCAAGGGAGTCAGATTATCCATATCCAGACGACGAATTTCTTCCACCAGACCATTATCCAGCGGAGCGAACAAGCTCAGCTGTGGGTCCGGTCGCGCCGGCCGGGATTTGCTGCGCGCCAGTCGGGGAGCACCGGAAACATTCAGACTGCCGTTTTCCAGGTTGACCAGGCGTTCACCGGCCCGGTCCAAGACTTCCGACGGCAACCCGGCCAGGCGGGCCACGGCCAGACCGTAACTACGACTGG
>JADFXS010000666.1 GCA_015233515.1 Deltaproteobacteria bacterium
CCGGATTTATGGTGGTCTATTTCGGAAAAGGAATACTTGAGCAGGGAGCCGGGATAATGCACTCGTCCGTGATCAAAGCTTTGGGGGCGGTGCAAATGCCCCAAGGCCACGTAGTTCCAATCCGCCAAGGTCTCCAAGGGCACTTGATCCACCCCGCCCAGGCTTAAGGGGCGCTCGGATTCGCTGGACTGACCTCCGGCCACAAAGGCGTGGGTCACCAGGACGGTGCGGGGACCAGGCGGCTGGATGGTTCGGAAATGTTCCAGACCGGCCAGCAGCGCGGCGGTTTGATCAGGCAGATCGGGCCGCCCCAAGCTCTGGCGGATCTCCGGGATTTCGGCGAACGGCCAGGCCCAGATGGAGACGGGACCGCTTTCATCGCTTAAAACGACGGGCCGCATGGCCGGGTCTACTCGACCCCGGACAAAAAGTCGACTGCGGGCTAACAAACGGGACCCGAATTCCAAACGAACCGGGCTGTCGTGGTTACCGGCGATGAGGATTACCGGAACCTGGAGGCCCAAAACCAGACGCTCCAGAACATCGTCCAGAAGGTCCACGGCTTCCGGCGGGGGGACGGCCCGGTCAAAAATATCGCCGGAGATGATCACGACCTGGGGTTGGACGTCCCGGACCAGGTCGACCAACTGGTCAAGGATGTGCGCCTGATCTTGGGTCAGATGCACGCCGTGGAAGAGTCGCCCCAGGTGCCAATCGGAGGTATGGAGTATGCGCATGTAATTAAGATTCAATAAATAGTTGGTGTTTTTATTTGGTTATATTGACGGATCATAATTGGCCGATCCATCAAATTGTGCTTGTCGTTCCTCTGAACACAACAGATTGTATCACATTTGAATCATGGTGGCTAAAGGCAAATGATCATCCTGGAACAATGATCTCAATCCTGAATATTGGCAAAGGTCTTGCTTTATAAGTCCGTGGAACATTCACGAGGATTCGAGGTGAGTTTATGGCTGTCACGGGAGTCCAGTCTCCGCAAGCGCCCCTGTCTAACAACAATCAGTCGCCGGTCAAGCCGGGTCCCAACGATCCGTTTCAGGCCATGCTTAACCAGGCGTCGACGCAATGGGACTCGGCCAAGCCATCGTCACCCCAGGCTAAAATGAAACTGGAAATGGTCAAAAGCATGGTCCAGATGGAATTGCTCAATCTTAACACCACGTTGATCAGCGCTTTGGGTGGAGGCGGCGCGGGCGGCGGCGGCGGCATCGGCTTGGGGGATTCCGGGATGTCCGGGCTCATGAATATAGTGCAAATGTTGCAGATGCCGGACCAGGATCCGACTGATAGTCAAAAAATCGACGATCCGAACAGTCGGGCGTCAAAGATTCGAAAAAAACTTAACGATTTGTCCGACGAATTGGAAGAAGAAGACGTGCGAACCGGAAAATCAGCCAACCTGTTGCTAGATATCCGGCCTGACGCTTCCATCGAGGAGATTATTCAAAAAACCGCCGCGGCTCACGAATTGGACCCGGACTTGGTACGGGCGGTGGTGAAAACCGAATCCAATTTCAATCCCAAAGCCGTATCCAGCGCCGGCGCCATGGGTCTGATGCAATTAATGCCCACCACGGCCAGTGATTTGGGAGTGGATCACCCTTTTGACCCGGCGGAAAACGTTTCCGGCGGAACGCGCTACCTCAAGCAGATGCTCCAACGTTATGCCGGGGATGTCAGCCAAGCCCTGGCGGCTTATAATTGGGGTCCGGGCAACTTGGACAACAATCGGAATTCCGGCTTCATGCCTGACGAAACCCGCAATTATATCCGGATTGTTACGGATTACTATCGTCGTTTTAAGAACGAAAACAAGGGTTAACCGCTTCAGATCGAAGCTCCTCGCGACTCGCCGTCGGGAGCTTCACCTACGTGATCAGGCCATTTCTCACTTCGGTCGCTCCTTCCAATTAATCATCGATATGATATATTTAGTTGGTGATTTCCAGGCGCCGACAAAATTTTTTTATCGGGAGCCAGGTTATCCTTACAAGGTATCGGCATTGAAAACCAACAAACCTGAGGAAAAGCTTCATAATCTTTATTCCGGCCCAAGCCGGTGGCTGGGAGCCTTGACCTCGGAATGGACCATCTTGGTTATAATTTGGATACCGGTAT
>JADFXS010000667.1:0-1527 GCA_015233515.1 Deltaproteobacteria bacterium
TATTAATTTATTTCGTCCCCTAAGCTATGCAATTAGCTAACCGGACAATGCTGATATAACATGGAAAAATTATTTAAAGATATGAAGGATTATATAAACAACTATCTAATATAACAAAAAATATATATTCACAGCTCAACTTTTTGTCCCGTACAGAGACTATCATGAGTAATTCGGAAAGTAAAGTTCTTCCCCCATGGCAAACAAGACAGCGCATGAAATATTCCTGAAACGGCTAAGACCGAATAAACCCCTGAGGGCAAAATGGTTAGCCCAGGGTGGAGTCCCACAGATGACCGTCTCATTGTCTAAAATTTCAGCACATAGCGCGCGTAATGCGCCCCGGCGATCGGACTCAGGTCCTTGTCCTTGACAAAGCCCATGCGCAGATAGAGCGGCAGAGCGATGGCCATGACGGGGCTGGTGTGCAGGCCGATGCAGTCCGCCTGGTCCAGTTTTGCGCGATGGATACACTCTTCCGTCAACCTTCTGCCGATCCCCATTTTCCGGTATGCTGGGCGGGTCACCAACATACGGATGGAAGGCCAGGTATCAGGAAAGATATCAGGGTTGGATGCCTTCGGAGGCATATAGCCCACGGCTCCGAAAATCTGGGTTTGATCGGCGGCGACGATCAACTGCCCTCTGGTGGCCAAGTTGGACATTTCTCCAATCGCCGCCAGCATGCCATCCCACTGGTCAGGGTCGTAACCATCTTTCAATACCTGCCATGCCTCCACCGCCAGTTCGTTGATCGCGGGGTAGTCTTCCACAAGGGCATTCTTGATCTCGTATTGTACCATCATCTTTTCCAAAATAATTCAGGTCCGTTTCAGGGAATACCCCATGTCTAGGCAATTTCATATGAAAAATTAGTCGATGGGCGGTTTCGGCGGTCGCCGCGGCGGGAGGGATATCCGCCGAGTTTTTTTGTTGTGGGGAAGTGAGGGTGACCTCCTAGGGGTTGAAGGCCGCGGCCGGCCTTTCGGCGATTTCTACCCATCAAGACATTGTTCGCCATGATGAGGATTTCTGTTGCCTCTCCAGACGGCGGCAATACGACCATTGGCATTATTCCGGTACGATTACCGGCCAGGTCGCTTGAAGCATAGGACATGGCTCTCCAAGTTAGGAGGCGCCTCGGTTATTGGCTAAGATAATCGTATCTTATTACCTAACACAAGTTTCCCTAAATCACAAGTCGAAATTGTCTGAAATATGATTACCCTGATGAATGAACACGATGATTAAATAAGTGTATTTCCCTTGAACCGATCCTGACGCGACGAATCGGTTCCATCCCTCGGTATCGGCTAATGACAAACGATTCCTACTTTCTTCCCGGTGTCTTTTTTTGGATTGTGTCGGCCTCCCTGCTTATGATATAAAAGAGGCCGAGCAAGATGGCATCTAAGGAATCACACCAAGGAGAACAAATACTCATCACCAAGACACGGAGGGATAGAGATGAACCGGAAAAGAATGCTCACCCTGTCGACATGTTTCTACCTGGCCCTGGGGCTTGGC
>JADFXS010000667.1:1561-2138 GCA_015233515.1 Deltaproteobacteria bacterium
CATGAAGCCGGATGGCGGGGACCGGGTAAGTCTCTGGGGCACACAAACAGAGGTCCTGAAGTTGCTGGGGCGACCTATAGAAGCCGGCGATTTGGGAGCCAACCTGACCGCTGAGCGGTACCGGTTAACCCCCGACTGTCCCTTGTCCGAGACCGGCCCCAAGTCTCCAGCTCCGCTGCATCCATCCACATTCACTTTTATCTCGGACGGTTCCGGGAAATCACGTGTCGAAGCGCCGAATGATAATTGATCCGCGGCCACGGCTTCAGCCACCGGCCGCCTGGATGTCGCCAAAAAAAATTGAAGTCGTTCTTAAGAACTAGATTGTCTACACAACCTGGAGCACCGGCCTTACACCCCAAACAGTCTGAGGGCGCCATGAATAATTCCCTACGTCGTTATGTCATCATCGTATCGGTCCTGGTCGCGGCTTTGAGCGTTTGGCCGGGGATGGTTGTGGCTGCGAATCCGGGTGATCTGGTCATCCCCCCAGGTTTAGAAGAATGGACGGCCTGGGGCCTTCACGGCCAGGAAAGCAAGAAATGCCCCACCAGCTATCACAGCGGTCAGGGCTAAC
>JADFXS010000668.1:0-1026 GCA_015233515.1 Deltaproteobacteria bacterium
GAGCGTTGCAGCCGGGAGTTACGTGCCTCGACGCCCGCAAGTGGTGAATTAGGGTTGTTAATGAAAACTCTTGGATAAGTATATATCCGATACTTGTTTCGCGACAGGGGTAATTAATAAAAACGTATTCCCGCCGTGATGTCAGACAAAACCGGCGGCGCTTAAGCGTCGGCCCCCTCCGGCTGAATGCCTTTGGTTATTTTTACATGCCAAACCAGATCAATTATGATAAATCCCGTTGGTGACCCCTTCCTGGTCCTTGACCACATCTTTCGTCTGTGGTATTCTACTCCCATGACAATGGTATACCGCTGTGCTCACAATGGAATCATGGCCGTTTACCTATTCGCGAAATGCCTGTTTCCCGTCCTCAGGTCTGATTCACGACTCGGTTATCCCGGATTGGACAAAGGCTTTTACGAGAACTGATCCACTTGTTGAGGAGATGTGGATGGACAATTTCATATGCCGCACCATCCGCGACCGCATTTTATTCATGGATTATTCTCCAGGGCAGATACTTAACGAGAAATCCCTGGCCGATGAATTTGGCGTCAGTCGAATCCGGGAAGTCCTTAATCGCCTGGAATGGGAGAATCTTGTCCGGATAATCCCCCGGACGGGCACCATGGTCTCGGAGATAGAATTCCGCAAAATGATGGAAGTCTATCAGATCCGCCTCGAGATTGAAGGTCTGGTCGGGCGGTTGGCCGCCGAACACATCACGGACGAGCATTTAGCGAAAATCGACCTCATTGCCGAAGAATGTCGCCAACTGCTCTCGCATCGACAGCGGCGTGATCTGATCAACATCGACGCCCAATTCCGATTAGTCCTCTATGACGCCGCCAATAACGAGACTCTCTCCCGCATTTCCCAACACCTCTGGAACCAGACCTTGAGAGTTTGGAATTCATTCTTTGAACGGAGCGATTGTAAAGTATAAGCCCAAGGCATGCCAGATGAGATAGTCACCACCCGCGAGGTTTTTGAACGACGCTCACACGAAGACAAGGCCAGGGTGCG
>JADFXS010000668.1:1065-2136 GCA_015233515.1 Deltaproteobacteria bacterium
AATAACCAAAGGCAATTAATTCCACAATTTTGAAGTGATTGTAAAACTCACCTTATAGCCCGGCTCTTTTGTCGAGCTTGTCCGCCGGCGGCGGGCTAAATTTTGAAATCCTCAAAATACGTTAGTCTCTATTTGGCTTCAATATCGCACCATTAGCGATCCGAAACAAAACCGCCTCTCGAGCCCTGGACTTAAATATTCCACTGATTCCCAAGCTGGAGCTTGGGAACCAGGAAAACACCTCGCTCCCGGTTAAAATTCCTCCAATTTGCCTCCCGACGGAGCGTCCAGTGTCATTTCGATGAGCGGCGCAAGCCGCGAAGAGAAATCTCCACAGCCTCCAGAGCCGATGGCGACTTTCCGGCCATAATAATAAAACTATAAAATACGATTAGATAATTAGGTTTCAGCCTATATCACGGTGGGGCCTGTCCAAGGATGTGCTTGTGATCATCCTCTGGTCCACTGAGAAATCACTATATGAAAAATATTCCTTGACAGTTAAAAACACTTTGTGTATTTCTTGGCCATATCATTTCAATGCCGTTAGTATACCACAGATAGACGAGGACTGGCTGATCTGCCGACCCAAGGCGACCTCCATAACGTGTACCCTCAACAGCCGGGGTTTATACATTACCGGTGAGCAAGGATATAAAGGATGCTATGGCAACAAATTATTAACGGTATTTCCTTGGGCGCCATCTATGCCCTGATTACCATCGGCTACAGTCTGGTTTACGGCATCATGAAAATGATGAACTTTGCCCACGGCGATGTTTATATGTTCGGGACCTTCCTGACTTACACATTGCTCACCAAGTATAACTGCAACATTCTCATAGCCGGCGGTCTCGGCCTGACCGCCGGAGCCATTCTAGCCGTGATAGTTGAAATCTGCGCCTATCGGCCTCTCCGCACCGCGCCTCAAGGACGAACCATCAGCATGATCACCGCTCTAGGCGCCGCCTATGTCATTCAAAACGGCGAAGAGATCATCTGGGGTGTGGAAACGCAACGGTTTCCTTCCATGTTGAACGTAGACACCATATCTTTTCTGGGTTTCAGTAT
>JADFXS010000669.1 GCA_015233515.1 Deltaproteobacteria bacterium
TTATTCCGGCCAGACGGAGCTGTATCTGAATTCCGAAGAGATGAACACATTTTTCCAGGACAAAAAGCTGGCCGTTTCCGAAAAGGAGATGTGGCCAAATCAGTTTGCCGTCCTCAAGTCCCTGGATCGGGCATCCGCTTCCGGACTGGCTCGCTACAGCAACGGGCTTTCCATACTGATCGAAAAGATCAAGGAATCAGACTTGAGCGGCCATGTGACTCTTTTTAAGGGCGAACGTTCCGCCGTGGCGGAACTCGGCGTCAAAATGCTTTGAACGCCGATCATACCCGGCGCCGGATCGGTCGCCTTACCAGGGAGACCTCCGGCGCATTTTTATCCCCGGCGATAATTCATTTCTTCCCCATGTAACTAAACTCTTCCCGTGAAAAACCTTAATTAAGGGCTAATTAAGCCCGCTGCCAATTGAACGACATAATTGGAAAACATTAACCGTATTGTAGCAAACCCGTAACATACTTGTTGATTTGCTTGTCTATCATGAACGTGGGTGTTCGATCCCCCCTATGAGATCGAAATATTCATTATTCAGCGAGATTTCTCATGAAACCAACAATTCTGGTTGTCGACGATGAACAAGACTTGCGTGATCTGGTTCAATTCAATTTAGAACGAGGAGGCTACGCAGTCCTGACCAGCCAGGATGGCCTGGAAGCTCTGAAACTGGCCAAAGAAAAAAAGCCCGATTTGATACTGCTGGACCTTATGCTCCCCGGAATGGACGGCAAGGAAGTCTGCCGTAGCCTGAAGCAGGATGAGTCAATCCGCTCCATACCGGTAATCATGCTCACCGCCAAGGCCGAGGAAATTGATCGGATCATCGGTTTTGAACTGGGAGCCGACGATTATATCACCAAACCTTTTAACCCCAGGGAATTGGTCTTGCGTATTTCGGCCGTTCTAAAACGAACCAAAGCTCCCGATACGCCCGTGGCGACCTTGACCTCACCCGGACTGGAAATAGATCTTGAACGTCACAAAGTCTTGGTTGATGAGCAGGAAATAGAACTGACCGCCATGGAATTCAATCTTCTGACTCATTTGGTTTCCAGACGGGGACGGGTCCAAACCCGGGAAATGCTTTTGGAGCAAGTCTGGGGTCTTTATGAAGGTTATGCCCGCACGGTGGATGTCCACATCCGTCGTCTGAGGCAAAAACTGGGACCCCTGAAAGACCATTTGGAAACGATCCGAGGATTCGGGTATAGATTCCGGGAAAAGCCATGAAATGTAAAACCTCCTTTCGGACCGCTATTTTTCTGACCTTCAGCTTGGTAGTTTTTTTCTGTCTGCTAATTGAGGGGTATCTGGCCAAAATCACTCTCCGCGAAAATCTGATTATCAAAACCAGGGACACTTTATATAAGCAACTGGATTTCTTATCCGAACCGGTCAAGGGTGGATGGACCCTCGGAAATCCTCCAGCCGATTTGGAGAGCATCTTGGACCAGTTAGGGAAAAAACTCGGACTCAATATCGTTTTGGCCGCGATGGATGGGTTTGTCACTGCCGATGTGGGCGCGTTTTCGTCGCCGGAAACGCGGCCGTTTACCTTGCACAGCGCGCCGGATGTCGCTTCGGCTTTAGAAGCCGGCCAAGGTTGGACTGTTTTCGACGACCTTAATGGAAATGAAGTAATCTCGGCCACTCAAATAATTCGAAACTACGAACGACCGCCTATCATCCTGCGCCTATCTCAACCTCTCTTTTCCGAAAAAGGATTGACCGGCCTGTACGGGCATCCCGGGTGGTCTTTTCTTGGGATACTCTTGATATGTTTGATACTGGTCTATTTATTATCTAAATGGCTCACCCGTCCTCTGGCCTTCTTGATCCAACCCATCTTGAACGCGACCGTCGGGGACGCCGGTCAACGAATGCGCCACTATCCGAATAATGAAATCGGGGATCTGGGACGGGCTTTTGATCGAATGGCCGACAATTTTCAACAAAAAATCGATGAGGCCCTGAAAGCCGGCAAGCGCCTGGAAACAGTTCTCAAGGGTATGCTTGACGGAGTCCTGGTTATAAACGGGGCCGGACGGATATCTCTTGCCAATCATGGACGCCAACGCCGTGACCGCCACTGAGCCGGTAATTAAAGGAAGTATTC
>JADFXS010000670.1:0-1595 GCA_015233515.1 Deltaproteobacteria bacterium
TCAGCCAGTTCCCGGATGAGGTCCAGCAAGACCGGCACGTCTTGCGGACCAACCCGGCGGATGACGATCTCCGCCTGTCTATCACAGGGCATGACCATCGCCTTATTTCTCGAAGAGCCTTTTAATATTGGCGAAATAGTCCGGCCGGGCCACGCCTTTTTCGGTGATGATCCCGGTGATGTACCGATTCGGGGTGACATCGAAGGCCGGGTGCAGCACCGACACCCCGTCTGGTGTAATTTTCCGGCCTCGGATATGGGTTATTTCCATGTCCGGCCGCTGTTCGATGGGAATGTCGTCGCCGGTTTTCGTTCTCAGGTCGATGGTGGACAAAGGCGCGGCCACATAGAAAGGCACTCGGTTTTCACCGGCCAGAACCGCCACGGAATACGTGCCGATTTTGTTGGCCGTATCGCCATTGGCCGCGATCCGGTCGGCGCCGACGATGACCAGGTCGACCCGGCCAAGTTTCATGAAATGCCCGGCCATGTTATCGGTAATAACCTGAACCGGGATGTTGTCTTTCATCAATTCCCAAGCCGTCAAGCGGGCGCCCTGAAGAAAAGGCCGGGTTTCATCGGCCAGGACCTGGATTTTTTTGCCCGCCTCGACCGCGGCCCGGATAACCCCTAGGGCCGTACCATAGCCGCCGGTAGCCAGGGCGCCGGCGTTACAATGGGTCAGAATCACGGCTTGATCGGGGACCAGTTCGGCGCCGAAGACTCCCATCCGGCGGTTTATGGCGATGTCTTCCTCTTGCATGGCCACGGCTTCGTTGGCCAGGGCGGCCTTAATATCCGCCACCGGACGATCGGTCATGGTTTTGACCAGGTCTTCCATGCGGTTTAAGGCCCAGACTAGGTTGACAGCCGTGGGCCTCTGCCGGGCCAGGTGATCCTTTATAGGCATGAGGGCCAGGAAAAGCCGATGCCCGTCCTTGGCCTTGCTATGGAGAGCGCCCAGGGCGTATCCCATGGCCGCGGCCACGCCGATGGCCGGGGCTCCCCGAATAACCATAACGCTGATGGCTTTGGCCACTTGCTGATATGAAGTGTAACGCCGCCAGACTTCATTCCAGGGAAGCTGCCGTTGATCCAGCATCCATACTTGGTCGTCCTGCCACTTGATGGGAATGATCATGTTTTTTTCTTCTTTTTCCTGCCGGTTAATAGTTCAAGCCCACTCTTTCCCGGACCAATCCCATGGTTTCCGTGGCGATGGCCCGGGCCTTGGCCGCTCCGGTCCGCAAAATATCCCGGATGGTGTCCGGTCGAGCCATGAGTTCGGCGTGTTTATCCCGATGGGGCGCGAAATAATTCCAGATACGCTCCAGGAGGTCCTTTTTGACTTCCGAATACTTGAGTCCCGGCGCCAGATATCTGGCCCGCAAGTTTTCGATTTCCTCCTCATTGGCAAAAAAACGATACAAGGCGAACAGATTGCAGGTGGTCGGGTCCTTGGGTTCATCCACGCCGCGGGAATCGGTGACTATCCCCATGACCCGGCTCTTGAGGGCCTTCTTGTCGATGAAAATCTCTACGGCGGTGTCGTAGCTTTTGGACATCTTCTGGCCGTCGAGTCCGGGGATTGTCGCT
>JADFXS010000670.1:1624-2128 GCA_015233515.1 Deltaproteobacteria bacterium
TATTGAAACGTTCAGCGATATCCCGAGTGACCTCCACGTGCTGCTTCTGATCCTTGCCCACGGGAATGCGTTCGGATTGGTACAAAAGAATGTCCGCGGCCATGAGCACCGGGTAGGCAAAGAGGCCATGGTTGGGGACTAGGCCTTTGGCGATTTTGTCCTTGTATGAATGACAACGCTCCAAAAGCCCCATGGAAGTGGCGTTGGATAATATCCAGGTTAGTTCCGTGACTTCCGGCACATCCGATTGCACCCAGAAGATGCATCGGTCCGGGTCCAGGCCCAGGGCCAAAAAATCAGCGGCGGCGTTTAAAGTGTTTTCCCGAAGTTCCTTGGGGTTGTGCAGGGACGTCAGGGCGTGATAGTTGACGATAAAAACGAAAAGTTCCGAGCGGCCGATATAAGAGATCATGGGCTGCATCATGCCGAAATAGTTGCCGATGTGCAGAGTACCGGACGGCTGGATACCGGAAAGGACGCGCATGGGATAAGCCTCCAGGCAAT
>JADFXS010000671.1:0-482 GCA_015233515.1 Deltaproteobacteria bacterium
TCGGAGTTTCAATCATGGCCGCCAGGCTGACTCCTTCGACCATCAGAGCGAAGCCGCCGCCCGAAGTGGTCACCAGACTGGGCGCTCCGGCGTAAAAAGCGCCGATGATCATATTGATGGCGGCGATTTCATCTTCAGCCTGTTCGACCACCAGGCCCAGGGAAGCGGCGTGGGCGGCCAGGGTCAGGGCAATGGAAGTGGAAGGCGTCATAGGGTAAAAAGCACAGAATTTCACTCCGGCCGCCATGGCGCCTAGGGCGATGGCCTCGTTGCCGTTCATGGACAGATGGCGAGTCTGATTTCCGGCGGCGACCAGAGCCAGGTCGATCCGCTCTTGATCTTGAGCCCATCGATAAGCCTTGGTCAGGGCTTCAGTGTTTTTCGCGGTGGTTTCCGGATGCTTCCGGCCGAACAGATTTTCCAGGGCTCCATTGACAATGCCCTGATCCAGGCCGATCAAAGCAGCTGTAACCCCGAGGGCG
>JADFXS010000671.1:529-2126 GCA_015233515.1 Deltaproteobacteria bacterium
GGCCGAGGGCCGCGGCCACCACTATCAGGCCGTTCCCGGACAGTTGGTTTTGATGAAGGTTGATGGTCTGTTCGTCGAGGGCCACCAGCAGGTCTATGGTTTCAGTAGGCGCCAGAATTGGATTGGCTCCGGCCCGGATGACATAGGTGTTGTGGCCGCCTCGAACCCGGGATTGGTAATCCTGGGTGACCACAAAATAATAACCGCTACGGACCAGAGATTTGACCAGCAAATCGCCGATGGTCACCAAGCCCTGGCCGGCTTCGCCGCCGATCAAGATACAAACCGAATCTTTCATGCCTTCATCCTTAAGGTCGTTCTAAGTTTTTATCTGCTCAGCCCTGGCTGGTTCCCGGGTTCCAGGTTATGAACCTAATGAAACCCGGGAGGATCACAGGCCCTGAATTATGCCCCGTCCAGCCCGGCTCGGTCTTTGGCCATGAACCAGCCTTCCGGGTCTTCATAATAGGCTTTCAGATCCGCCAGCAGATTCAGGTGTCCGCGTTCTTCGGCGACCATCAGGTCCGCGAACTTTTTTTCCAGCGGGTCGGCGGAGAGGTCGCCGAGTTCATGATAGAACTTGATCGACGCCGATTCGAATTCCATGCCGATGTCGATCGCCTTTTTCTCATCGGCTTCGGTCCGGTCCGGTTTGTGTTTTTGAGTCAGGATCCGGAAGACGTCGGTCAGGTCGGAAGGGACGACAAAGGAAGCCAAGCCTTCCGTCCAGGCACTGCCGCCTTTCAAGGCCGTATAAATCTCCTTTATGCGGACCATGTGCCGGACTTCATAATCGCTTAAGAGACTGAATACTTCCCGGCCCAAGGCGTTTCGACAGATCAGGGCCGCCTCGGCGTAATGCTTTTGTCCCTTCTCTTCCATGTCCAGGGCCGTGGTCATCAACTTCATCGAACGGTCGGTGATGTCCATTGGGTTCATCCCTTTCGGTTAAGGGTGAAGTAAAAAGGGTTATCGCTCCGGATTCAAGCCGCCGGCGCCGCGCCGGTCAATACTCCGGCGACCAGGGGCGAGAGCGTTCGGGTGGCTAATTCATTGTCCACCATAAACAGGCCTGGGCCGGTTTCTCCGGCAAGTTTGAGCTTTTGGACCACAGTGTCCACCGAGGATTCTTCTTCGATTTGTTCCGTAACGAACCACTGCAGGAAAATGTCGGAAGCGTGGTCGCTTTCCGCTTTGGACAAGTTGACCAAATCATTGATTAATGCCGTGATTTTTTGTTCATGCCGGTAAGCGTCTTCGAAAACGGCCAGCGGGGAAGTCCAGACCGTGGGCGGGGCGTCCAAGGCTTTCAATTTCACTCGGCCGTTGCGGCTGATGAGGTAATTATAGAATTTGGAAGCATGGAAAAATTCTTCCCGGGCCTGCATTTCCATCCAGTGGGCCGACCCGCGTAACCCGATGGATTCAAAATAAGCCGCCATGGATAAATAAAGATATCCGGAAAAAGTTTCCGCGTTTAGTTGCTCATTCATGGCCGCTTGGATTTTATCGCTCAACATGACAATACTCCGTTGTCAAAATTATGATGACTAATGGTAGTTAAATAATTGGGCGGGTAGGTCCCCGCCCTCCACAG
>JADFXS010000672.1 GCA_015233515.1 Deltaproteobacteria bacterium
TAGGTATGTCAAGCAAAATCTAATTCTACATACTCAAATGTCCAAACTCCAGGCCGTAGCAAGCTACGGGGTTCGTTCACATTCATGTTCTAGCGGAGGGTGGTCCTTCGCCGGCCTGAAATCCAAGTCCGGGGAGTTCGGCCAAAGTAACCGATTCAAAACCCTGTTCTTGGCGCAGCCAGGAAAAAAATAAGGATAATTTGTTTAAAAATAAGTGGGTATCTTCTTCGGTCCTATGTTGAGGGCATCCGTCCGGGAGTAGCTCGGAGGAATGAAAGAAGACCGTTATGACACGTCCGCCGCGACGCCGGTGCAACCGCGCTGCGGTTTTAAGGCGGCGTAATCCCAACCAAAAAGGTTGAGCGGAAAGCGAGCCGATATTCTTGGCCAACCAGACGACCGGTTTAGCGACGGAAGGGTAAGCTTTTACGGCTTGGTCCGCCCAGTAGCCCATCCCGGGGATGACAGGAAGAACCGTGAGCGGAACTTCAAGGATCGACGACTTTCCCGGTTTGGTAGGACAACTCGGGTCCGGATGATAAGGGTCCGTGGGGGCGGCCAGGTGATCCGGGCCGGCATGATACTTACGCATGGGACAGATACTGCTATCCACTTTGAACCCGGTGTCGTTCAGGATCGAGAGCATCCGGGGGCCTAAATTAAACCTGCCCATCCGAAACGAGGCCGGATCGATGCCCGCTCCTTGCAATGTAGTCACTAAGGTTTCGAGTTTGGCGGACAAGAGTTCCCGCGGCGTTTCCTCGGAAGACAACAGCCTCGGCCCGGCTTGTTGGAGGGGTGGAGTGTTCCACGGGTGGAGATGCGCGCCGATCTCACCTCGCCATTTATCCGCCAGATCGATCAATTGGGCCAGACGAGATGGATCGCGCGCCGCTTGATAGGTAACCAATAATGTCGGTCTGATTTCATATTTGGAAAACAGAGAATCCAGCAACGCCAAGCGGGTCACATTTTCACAGGGCGCCGAGCCGGAAGCGTAGCGACCGGTGAAGAGACCTTCTTCTTCGACGTCAATAGTCACGGCCAGTTTCACGGTTAATTTCCCAGGTGATCGATTCCACGAAACAGCCCCAAGAAGCAGCATCTCAGGGCCGCGTCACCCCGGCGAAAGTCGGGGTTCAGCGCGAAAGCCTGGTTTCCGGATCGCATACCGGACTCGGATTGATTAAACAGACGACGAGAATTCATCATGCCATCGCCAGGCCGTGCGAACTATATCTTTAAGATCGGGATATATCGGTTGCCAGGACAAAACTTTTCGAGCCAAATCCGCGGCCGCCACCAGGCAAGGCGGGTCACCCGGGCGTCGTGGCGCCGGGCGGGTTTTGACCGGTCTGTGGCCTGCTTCCTCAACGGTTCGAATTACGTCCCAGACAGATTGTCCGTGACCCGTTCCAAGGTTCATGCTTATGCTGGCCGCTCCGCTTAAAAGGAGCTCCAGGGCTTTCAAATGAGCCGAGGCCAAATCCGTTACATGAATATAGTCCCTGATGGCCGAACCATCGGGGGTGTCATAATCGGTTCCGAAAATATCTATTTGGGGCCGTTGTCCCAAGGCCGCCTGGATGGCCAAGGGGATCAGATGGGTTTCCGGATGATGGACTTCGCCGGTTTCTCCGTCCGGGTCAGCCCCGGCGGCGTTGAAATACCTCAAGGCCACATGCTTTAGACCATAGGCCGAGTCGTAGTCTTGCAGAATCCGTTCCACGAAAAATTTACTCCACCCATACGGATTGACCGGACTTTGCGGGCAGGTTTCCGATATCGGTATGTTATTCGGTATTCCGTAAGTGGAACACGAACTGGAAAATATTATTCGTGAACAGCTATGTTTATTCATGACGGATAAAAGGGTCAGAGTTCCAGTTACGTTATTATCATAATATTGGCCAGGATTCGTGACCGATTCACCAACATAAGCCAGAGCCCCGAAATGGATAACGGCTTCAGGCTGATATTGTTGAAATATCTGATCCAGCAATTTTTCGTCCCTAAGGTCGCCTTCCACCAAAGGACCCCATTTGACCGCCCACTTATGTCCGCGGAAAAGATTATCCAGGCTGATCGGGGTGAAGCCGGCCAAATATAGTTGCTTGCAGGTG
>JADFXS010000673.1 GCA_015233515.1 Deltaproteobacteria bacterium
TTACCGTCAAAACGCCATCCGCCAGACGGGCCTGGATTTTGTCCGGCGCCACGTTACCAGGCAGATTGAACGTTCGTTCAAAAATTCCGAAGCGTCTTTCCGCACGGTAGGGTTGCCAGATCGCCGCATCTTCCTGCGCCGGACGTTCGCCTTTGATTATCAGGTTCGAACCTTGGATTTCCAAGGAAACGGCCTGGCGAGGCACTCCGGGCAAATCCGCAGCCAGGACAAAAAAACCCGGTAATTCATATACATCCACTGCCGGATTCCAGGGTTTTTCTTCTTCCGGTTCGGCCAGCTCCTTGATGCGTTTAACGCTTTCACTAAAAAGCCGGCTCATCTTGTCTTGTAAGGAAGTCAGATCTTTTATGCCCTCTCGGGTTAATGACGCCATAGGTTTCACCTCGATTTTCATCCAATGCCCCGGGCTGCATGTTCACAGCCTTATTTTGGGTTTAGACCTGTTTACAGATTAATTGCCGAGGCTCCCCCCAGTGGATCGCGGGGAATGCCCTCTTTCTATCGGCCGCTTCCGCCCTTGTCCGTTCGGATTGTTTCCGACTCACGATTCGGGGCTTAACACCAGTCCCTCGGCGTCGGCGCTGATAACAATCGTGTCGTCGGCCTTGAAAGAACCTTCCAGCATGGCCATGGCCAGGGCATCCTGGACATGACGTTGGATAGCCCGTTTGAGCGGTCTGGCCCCGTATACCGGATCCCAACCTTCTTGGGCCAGGAAATCACGCGCCCGGTCGTCCAGCCGGACAGAAAGCTTGTGTTCGGCTAAACGCTTATTCAACAGATTCACCTGCAAATCGATGATCTTTTTGATCTGGTCCAAGGTCAAGGCTTGGAAGATGATTATGTCGTCGATACGGTTGAGGAATTCCGGCTTGAAATGAGCCCGCAAGGCTTCCATGACCCGCCGTTCCATTTCCTGGTGAGACCGATCGCCCAAGTCCATGATCCATTGAGATCCTATGTTTGAAGTCATGATAATCACGGTGTTTTTAAAATCCACGGTCCGGCCCTGGCCGTCGGTCATCCGCCCGTCGTCCAGAATTTGGAGCATGGCGTTGAAAACCTCGGCATGGGCTTTTTCCACTTCATCCAGCAGAACCACGGTGTAGGGCCGCCGGCGAACCGCCTCGGTCAATTGACCGCCTTCTTTATAACCGACGTATCCCGGAGGGGCGCCGATCAATCTGGCCACGGAATGCTTTTCCATATATTCGGACATATCGATACGAACCATGGCCTGCTCATCGTCGAACATGAATTCAGCCAGGGCTCGAGCGAGTTCCGTTTTGCCCACCCCGGTCGGTCCCAGAAAGATAAAGGAGCCGATCGGGCGGTTGGGGTCCTGAATGCCGGCCCGGCCACGGCGGACGGCCCGGGAGACGGCCTGAAGGGCCGCTTCCTGGCCGACCACTCTTTTAGCCAGGCGATCTTCCATATGAACCAGTTTCTCCCGTTCTCCTTCCATTAACTTGGTAACCGGAATATTGGTCCACTTGGCCACTATTTCCGCCACGTCCTCGGCATCCACTTCTTCTTTCAGCATCCGGGGACGGTCCTGCTCCGTCGGGGCGTCCGCCTTGGCCAGGGCCGTTTCCAGTTGCGGCAGGCGGCCGTATTTGATCTCCGCGGCCTTGGCCAGGTCTCCGTTTCGTTGCGCGGTTTCCGCCTCGACCTTGGCTTGCTCGATTTGTTCCTTGATATCCCTGGTTCGGCCGATACCTTCTTTTTCCGCGCGCCATTGACTTTTCAACGCGTCGGCCGTTTCCCTAAGTTCGGCCAATTCTTCCCTGAGACGGATCAGTCGTTGTTTGGATGGTTCGTCTTTTTCCTTTTTCAGGGCTTCCTGTTCGATTTGGAGTTGGATGATCCGACGTTCCACTTCATCCACTTCCGACGGCAGACTATCAATTTCGATGCGTAAGTGAGAAGCGGCTTCATCGATCAGGTCAATCGCCTTGTCCGGTAGAAAGCGGTCGGTGATATAACGCTGGGATAAAGTCGCCGCCGCCACCAGGGCGCTATCCTTGATGGTCACCCCGTGATGAACTTCGTATCTCTCCTTGAGACCCCGCAAGATGCTGATCGTGTCCTCCACCGA
>JADFXS010000003.1 GCA_015233515.1 Deltaproteobacteria bacterium
AGGTATGATGGGAAATTACCGCGGCATTTACACAGAAGACGAGTATGATCAAATAATCGTAGTGAGGAGCCGCTGAAGGCATGATGCTCTTAAAGGCGTACGTTCCCGTGGCCTTGTATCGCAGAAGATAGCCGGCCAGTAACAAAAGCCCGCCGAAAGTGTGGAAAAGGAAGTAACGGATACCGGCCTTGGTCGAGGCGTCCACTCGCCGCAACCAAACCAAAAAGGTGGAAGAAACGCTCATCACTTCCCAAAAGATGAACAAGGTTAGAAAGTCACCGGCAAAGGTGCAGCCAAAGGCTCCGCTGATATACATGGACGCGGCCACGTGCTGCCACTTGTCTTCCACATGCAGGGCGTAAATAAAGCCTATCAACGCCTGGATGGCAAAAACATGAGCAAAGACCAGGGACAGCGCATCCACCCGGCCCATGGTCAAGGTCAACCCCAGGTAGGTGATCCGGTCATGAACACCGCTGGACATGGACAGAACGCTGATCACCGCCAAGGCCGAAGCCACCGGAGGCAGCCAACGGCCGATCCGGCCGGGGAGCAGACACAAAAGTACCGCGCTTGACACGAAAAAAATTGAAGGATGAAAAAAGTCGCTCACGGTCTTGCCCTATTTATTCTTTTCATAGAAGTTCTCGGGCTTGCCCAGGAAAGTATGGGCTGCCCCCTTGGCGATTTTAGTCAGAAGTATCGCCCCGACCAACCCGAAGACCGCCCAGAATCCGGGCAATTTTTCCAGTTCAAAATGGGGGTGATGAGGATGAACGATGAGATTCAACCCGACCAGAACTCCCAGACAGACGAGCATGGCCGTCCTCAGTTTCTTGGCCGTGGGTCCCATGACTGTAGGCGGTTGCTGGTTATGATGGTCGGAATTAGGAGCATTCACGGCCGTTCCTCCTGCTCAATGTCCCTTGAACGCGTTGATGAACTGGAAAAAAGTTTCGGGGTATAAGCCCAGAAAGACCGAGACCGCGGCGGTGAAACACAGCGGGACCACCATGGACAACGGGGCTTCCGAATACTTTTCCGGCGCTATGCCCGGAGCCGGCTTTTCAAAAAAGGCTTTGTAGAAAATCGGAGCGAAGTAAGCCGTATTGAGCAAGGTACTGGCCAGAAGAGCGCACATGAAGACGGTATATCCGGCACTTACCGCGCCATTGACCATGTACCATTTGCTGACAAACCCGCAGACCGGCGGAACCCCGATCATGGACAAGGAAGCCACGGCAAACGCTCCGAAAGTCCACGGCATCCGGTGGCCCAACCCGGACAAGAGACTGATCTTTTTGTGATGCGTTGCCACATAGATCGCTCCGGCGGCAAAAAACAACGTGATCTTGCTGAAGGCATGGTGGGCGATGTGGGCCAGCCCTCCGGTTACGGCCAGAGGAGTCAGCATGGATACGCCCAAGACCACATAGGAAAGCTGACTGACCGTGGAGTAAGCCAGTCGGGCCTTGAGGTCGTCCTTGGTCAGGGCGATCGCCGATGCCACGACAATGGTGAACGCCGCGAAATATGCCGTGGGTTCACCCAGGTTCAGAGTGGACATGGTCTGAACTCCAAACCCCGAGAGCAAAATGCGGCAGACGGAAAAAACGCCGGCCTTGACCACGGCCACGGCGTGCAGCAAAGCTGAAACCGGCGTGGGCGCCACCATGGCCGAAGGCAACCAGTTATGCAATGGCATGATGGCCGCTTTAGCCAAACCGGCCACATAAAGAAAATAAGTTACCTGGACCAGAATCGGGTCGGCCGTGGCCGGAAAGATACCCTGGACCATGTCTCCCAGATGGAAATCCAGAGTTCCGCAAAGAACGTAAGTCAGGATCATGGCCGGCAACAGAAAAAGTTTGGAAGTCCCCATCAGATAGACTAGATATTTCCGGGCGCCGTGATAAGCCTCTTCATCCTGATGATGAGCCACCAGAGGATAGGTGAAGACGGTAATGACCTCGTAAAAAAGATACAGCGTGAAAACATTGCCGCTCATGGCCACGCCTTCCGCGCCGAAAATCGCCACGGCAAAACAGAAATAATAGCGGGTTTGGGCATGCTCCTTAAGGGAGCGCATGTAACCAATGTTATAGGAAGTAGCCAGAATCCATAGGAAAGAAGCCACAATGGCAAAAATGAGCGTCAAACCGTCCGCGCAAAACTTGACTTCAATCCCCGGCAGGATAACGAACAAGTGATAAACCAATATTTTGCCGGCCAGAACTTGGGGCGTGAAGCTTAAAACCATAAGAAAGGTCAGGATGCCGGCCACAAAGGAGGCCCCTTCCCGGGCATTGATGTTCTTGCGGCACAGCCAGATGAAGAGTGGCGCTATGCCGGTTATGATGATCGGCCCGAGCAGGGCGGCGCTTTCAACAATCATCGTCGTCCCCTACCCTCGCAAGGTTGATATTTCCGAAGTGTTGGTATTTCCAAATCGTTTAGCCACGACCAGGATAATTGCCAGGACCAAGGTAGCCTCGGCCGCGGCCAAGCCCATGACCAGTAAGGCGCCCAGTTGCCCCAATTCGCTGGAAGCCGGAGTCAGGCGAGCGCTGGACACCAGGGCCAGCCCGGCTCCGTTCAACATCAATTCCACGGAGATAAGCATCCCCACCAAGGTTTTACGGCTGGTCAAGCCATAAAGTCCGAAACCTAACAACAACAAAGCGGTTAGATGGAAAAGCACCAGGTGGTTCATCGGGCCTTCCTCCTTTCGAATCCAAGCAGGACCGCACCGGCCATGGCGGCGAAGAGGACCACGGAGATCAGTTCGAAGGCTAAAGCATAGGGACCGACTAGAAATTCGCCTAGACGAGCCAAGGAACTTTCCGGTTTTAACGCTACCGACATCGGCGATTTTTTGATGATCAGACCGGCGAGAACGAATGTCGGAATCAAACCGGTCAGGAAGGCCAATAAAGCCCGCACCTGGGATCCCTTTTCCTGGCTTTCCATGGCGGCTTCCCCATCCGGAACCCTGGTCAGCATGATGGCGAAAAAAATGAGCACACTGACCGCGCCCACGTAAATCAAGAGTTGCATCAAGGCCATAAAGGGAGCGGCCATAAGAAAATACATCCCGGCCACGCCGAAGAGAGTCATGATCAGTCCGACCAGGGCTCGTACCAGGCTAGGCGATATGACCGCGCCCAGGGCGCCGACGACAATCAGGAGCAGATATAATCCATATATCAGATACGTCAGGTAATCCATGACTCCTCCGTTAATAAACCCCTAGTCAATCGGCCTCCGAGGCGGCCTGTTACGCAGTCGACCCCTATCTGGTGTTGGCCCGTTCTTTTAGTCTGTCCAGAAGATCGAATTCGAATTCCTTTCTTGTCATCCCGGCCAGATACGCATCCCGGGAAAAGGTCAAGGACGAAACCGGGCAACTCTGCACACACAAACCACATAGGCTGCAAAGGTTGTAATTAAGCCGAAAACCGTCCAACACCCTGACCATCCGGTCGGGCGGCGGCGCTTTTTTTTCGGAATCGGGAATGACCAGTTTCAAGCCTAGCATCAATTCCGTTGGTAAATGTTTGGTTGAATCCGTGTCGGCAACTTTTTGGGCTGCCGGTTCCAGGCCATCCACATGGGCTTCCAGACTCAAGCATCTTGAAGGACAGACTTCCACGCAGGCATAACAAACTATGCACCGGGGTTTGTCCGGAGCGCTCGGCAGAGGCACGAGTTCGATATGGCCGCGGTAAGTGCCCAGGTTGGTTACTTCTTTACGTGGAAAATGAATAGTGATTTGCGGCTTGGCGAATTCCCGCCCGGTTATCTTCAATCCGACAATGAGGCTCCACAGGCCGGAAATGATTTTGCGCAGGTAATTCATTACTTCACCAGTTTCATGACCAGGGCCGTCAGCACAAGGTTGGCCAAAGACAACGGGATAAGCCATTTCCAGCAAATATTTAAAAGCTGGTCGAAACGAACCCGGGGGTAAGTCCAGCGGAACCACATCAACACCAGGAGCAAGCCGTAAACTTTGCCTAAAAACCACCACGGCCCATCAAAAACCGGTCCGGACCAGCCTCCCAGGAACAGAACCGTGGCTACGGAGCAGATGACGATCATGTAAGAATACTCGGCCAAAAAAAACAATCCAAAGCCCATGCCTGAATATTCGGTATGAAAACCGGCGGTCAATTCGCTTTCCGCTTCGGGCAAATCAAAGGGGGCGCGATTGGTTTCCGCTGTAGCCGCGGTGAAAAAAATGAGGAACGCCAGGGGTTGGTTGAAGATCAACCAGGAGAAGACACTTTTGGTCTGGTAATTGACAATAACGGTCAAGTCCAAGGACCCGGTCTGAAAAGCCACGCTGAGCACGGCCAGCAAAAGAGGGATTTCGTAGGCCACGGACTGGGATACGGCCCTGGCCGCGCCAAGCAGCGAGTATTTGTTGTTGGAACTCCACCCGGCCAGACATAAAGCCAACACGTTGAGTCCGGAAAAAGCCAATACCAGGACTAGACCCAAATTCATCGTCATACCGGTCATAACCGGGCTAAAGGGTATGGGCAGAAAACAGATGACCACCGGTGCGAAGGACATGATCGGCGCGGCCCAGAATAAAGGTTTATCCGCGCCCAGGGGAGTGATCAATTGTTTGCCGACCAGCTTGCCTGCGTCCACTACAGGCTGTAACAGGCCATAGGGCCCGACTTCGTATGGTCCGGGACGTCGTTGGATGAAGCCGGCCACTTTCCGTTCCAGGTAGACCAGAATCAAACCGTTCAGGCCTAAAAAGGCTAGAATGAGGGCCAAGGCGATAATCATATGCACCAAGGGGTGCGTCAGAAAAGCCATCATCTGTCTATCTCCGGAATAACCAAGTCCAGGCTGCCCATGATGGAAACGGCATCCGCCAACAGAGTGCCCTCGGCCAACTCGGCAAAGAGATGCAGGTTGGAGTAACTCGGCGACCGCAGTTTAAGCCGGTAGGGTTTGGCCGAACCGTCGCTGAGCAGATATACTCCAATCTTGCCTCTGGCCCCTTCCACGGCGTAATAAACTTCACCCTTTGGCGGCATAAGGCGCGGCGGCACATCCGGGTTAAGGTAAAGTCCGTCCGGGAGGGCGTCGAGGGCCTGCTCGATGATGCGCACACTTTGATACATTTCCGCCAGGCGCACATCGTAGCGATCCATGGCGTCCCCTTGCCGGCCTATCGGGATATCGAAATCCAAACGGTCATATACGGAATAAGGTTCCAGTTTCCGCACATCGCCGGGCACCCCGGATCCGCGCAATACCGGTCCGGTGGCTCCATAGCGTCGAGCCATTTCCACGGGCAGGACCCCGATGTCCTCGCAACGGCCCCGAAGAATCATATTGGCCGTAACCAGATCATGGTACATGGGCAGGCGGGACTTGAAATGAGGCAAAAACTCCTTGGTCAGCCGGATGAACTCTTCGGTCACATCCGCCGATACCCCACCGAAGCGATAATAACAGTAAGTCAACCTCGAACCGGTGACAATCTGGAGGATGTCCATGATCAGTTCCCGGTCGGCGAAAGCGTAGAGCATGGGGGTGAAGCCGCCTAAATCCAATATATATGCGCCCCACCACAACAAATGAGAACAAATGCGGTTTAACTCACAGGTGATGACCCGGATGTATTCGGCTCGCGGCGGAACTTCTATGCCGGCCAGTTTTTCCACCGCACCGACATAAGCCCAGTTCCAGGCCAGCGCGTGAAGATAGTCCACCCGCCCCATATTGGGCAGATATTGGAGGTAGGTTTTCACCTCGCCCATCTTCTCGTGCATACGATGGATATAACCCAATACCGGTTCGGCTCGTTTTATGTACTCTCCGTCCAATTCCACGACAACCCGTAAAACTCCGTGAGTGGAAGGGTGCTGGGGCCCCAGATTGAGAATCAGGGTATCGCCGTCTCCCGGCGGTCCGGGTGTAAAATGGCGGGTGTAAAAATCCCCGGTTAACAGAGCCTGGATGTCTTCGGCCATGGCCTCAACCTTCCTCGGCCATTTCGTATTGTTCGAAAAACCTTTCCGCCAGGCGCTTGGCCAAGCTGCGCCGCGAACAGTCCGGACAGATGTTGACATTGGGCGGCGGGACTTTCAGTTCTCCGAGTTGGGTCATAATCCGGTGTAAGTCAATGAGAGGTCCGAAATGTTTTCCGCAGGACTGACATAGCGGCAGATTCACTCTCGAGGCTTCTTTCCCATGGATGATGACTTTACGAATACCACCCTCATCCTCGATCTTGATCCGCTTGACCGGACAAATCTGCGCACAGGCGCCGCAGCCGATGCAATAAGGCGAGATATGCTTGAAGGCCGTATCCACTTTAATTTGGACTCCCCGACCGCTTAAGGTCAGGGTCTTCCCGCCAACCCGGTCGCAAACCCGGGCGCAAAGTCCACAGACCACGCAATCGTCGTTCAAAGCGGAAAAACGATTCACATTGGCGCCATATTCAGCGGCCAGACGCTGGAGCTCTTGGGAATCAGGGCAACGGGACATCAAAAGTTCTATGATCAGCTTCCGTCCTTGGCGCACAGGTTCGGAATTGATTAAAACCAAGGCCTCCTGGCGTAGCGGGAAGTTGCAGGCGGTAACGAATCTAGACCTTTTCCCTTCTCTCAACTCCACGGTGCAAAGTCGGCACATGGCCGCGGGTTCCAACCCCGAACTGTCACAAAGTGTGGGAATGAATATCCCATTGGCACGCGCCACCTCCAGGATGGTCTGCCCCGGTTCCGCCGTGAGTTCTTTATCGTCAAAGGTTACTTTCATAGTTGCCGTCCTCAAGGCCCGCTTATTTGTATGATCGGCCGGTTACAGAATCTTTATGGCTCTGAATTTACATCCCTTGTAGCATTCCGTGCATTTGATGCACGCATCCTGGTTGATGACATGGGGTTTTTTCTTCTCTCCGGTGATGGCCGAAGCCGGGCAGCGCATTTTGCATAACCCACAGCCGGTACAATCCTTTTCCGCGACTTCATAGCGAAATAGAGGCTTGCAGACGCCGGCCCAGCATTTCTTGTCCAGGATATGGGCTTCGTATTCCTCGCGATAGTAGCGGATGGTGGACAGCACCGGGTTGGCGGCCGAGGTCCCCAGCCCACACAATGAAAAATTGGTTGTGAAATTACCTATTTCTTGTAAAGCGTCCAAATCTTCCATGCGGCCGCGGCCTTGGGTGATGCCGGTCAATATCTCCAGCATGCGGATCAGGCCTTCCCGGCAGGGCGCGCATTGACCACAGGACTCTTCCACCAGGAAGTTTGTGAAATACCTGGCCACTTCCACCATGCAAGTGTCTTCGTCCATGACGATCATCCCGCCGGAACCCATGATGGAGCCTATTTCGGCGAGTTTGCCGAATCCGACGTTGATATCGATCAGTTTCTTGGGAATAGGCACACATCCGCCGGAGGGACCGCCGGTCTGCACGGCCTTGAGTTCCCGATTGTTTGGAACGCCGCCGCCGATACCTTCCACGATCTCTTTCAGGGAAATGCCCATGGGCACTTCCACCAGACCGATGTTGTAGACATTGCCGGTCAGAGCAAAGACCTTGGTCCCGGTGGACCTTTCCGTGCCGTGGGATTTGTACCAGTCGGCGCCGTTAACGATGATATCCGGGATGTTGGCATAAGTTTCCACGTTGTTGAGATTTGACGGGCTGTCGCGAAAACCTTTTTCCACCGAACGGATATACTTGGGTCGAGGTCGTCCGACCTTACCTTCGAGAGAAGCCATCAGGGCCGACGATTCACCGCAAACAAAGGCTCCGGCCCCGGTGGATATGGACAATTTGAAACTGAAGCCGGTGCCTAGAATGTTTTCCCCCAAAAGACCCAAGGCTTCGGCTTGCTTGATCGCGGCGACCAGGGTCCTGACGGCCAAGGGATATTCGGCCCGGACATAAACATAACCCCGGCTGGACCCGACCGCATAGGCGGCAATGGCCATGCCTTCCAACACGCTATGAGGATCACCTTCCAATAGGGAACGATCCATGAATGCTCCGGGATCACCTTCATCCGCGTTGCAGATAACGTACCTGTTCCCTGGAATTCGCGCGCAGGAATCCCATTTCAGCCCGGTGGGGAATCCGGCCCCGCCTCGCCCTCGCAGTTTGGAATTCATGATTTCGTCGATGACTTGTCTGGGGGTCATCTGTGTTATAGCCTTGACCATCCCGGCGTATGCGCCTCGGAGCAAGGCGTCATCGATCTGGAACGGGTCGATCTTGCCGATGTTTTTAAGAACTATCCTGGTCTGCTTGGCGTAATAGGGAATGTCGTGGACCTTGGCCACCGGTTCCTTGGCGTTGGCGGGCTTATACAGTAAGCGCTTGATAACTTGACCGTCCAGGAGAGTTTTTTTGACGATATCTTCCGCGTCACTAACCTTGACCCGCTGGTAAAACAGGTCGTCCGGTTCGATGACTACCAAGGGGCCGCGGGAGCAAAAACCGTGGCAACCGGTAGTTTTCATGGAAGGAACAATTCGACCGGACCATTCGGTTTGAGCCACGGCCTTTTTCATGGCTTCGACCACTTCCAGGCTGCCGGCCGCTTGACACCCCGTGCCGCAACAGACAATAGCGCGCGGCGCTTTAGGGTCGATCCTGGCGGCCAAATCCTGGCGATAAGCCTCCAGCTCGGCCGGGCTGGCTATTTTTTTCACTTCAGGCCTGATAATGGCCTGAGCCGCTGCTTCCGCCATGATCACCTCGTGCTACTGGGTATTTATCCGATCAAGAATCTGGTTGATCAAATTTATATCCGCCTTGGGATGGTACTTTTCATCCATGACCACCACCGGCGCCACCGCGCAAGCCCCCACGCAGTTGACTGTTTCGAGGGTCAACTCATGGTCGGCGGTAGTCTGACCAGGTTCCAATCCCGTGCGTTTACATACGTGCTCCACCATCCGGCCCCCGCCTTTCAGGTGGCAGGCCGTGCCGGTACATACGGCGAGAATATGCTTTCCCTTGGGCACCATGCTGAAGGACGAATAAAAGGTGGCCACTTCATAAATTTTAGTCAGGGGCACATCAAGGGTTTGAGCCACATAACGCAAGGCGGCTTCGGGAAGAAATCGATATTCCCGCTGGATGGCCTGCATTATCATGATCATATTTTCCCGGTTTCCCGCATAATCGTCGTTGATGATCCGATCTATCACCATGAAATCGATTTCCGGCTCGAGGCCGGGCATCGCCATATCATGCATCATTGCCTCCTCAATCATCATCCCGTGGATGGCCGTTATCCGTGGTCCGCGTCGGTATGGAATTCAAGTACACCGGCCGGCTCAGGCGATCTGATCTTCTTCGTCCATTTTATTGAACGACAAACACCCGGTAGTGCAGACCGTCACACAAACGGGTTTGAGTCCCTCCTGCAAGCGATCCTTACAAAAGTCGCACTTGACGGCCTTTTCAATACCGGGATGCCACTGAACCGCTCCCCACGGGCAAGCCACGATGCAGGCCTTACATCCTACACAGCTGGCCAAGTCCACGTAGACAATGCCGTCCTCTTCCCTCTTTTTCATGGCCCCGGTGGGGCAAGCGGCCACGCAAACCGGTTTTTGGCAATGAAAACAGGATAGATACACATAAGCTTCGCGAGGCAGCCCGCGAATCTGGCGTTTTCCCAGGACGACGATCTGGCATAAGCGAGGTCCTTCCGGTAAATCCTTATTCTGCTTGCAATAGATCTCGCAGCTCAAGCAACCGATACAACGGTCCTTGTCCTGAGTTATGTAGTAGCTACTCATCATAGGCTCCTTCCGGACAAGCCTTGATATTATTCAATATGCCCGTGCCGTTTTCCGGTTCATCTTCGCGGATCAGACCAGTCCGCCCCATACGATTTATCACATAATATCAATCAACTAAGTCCGCGGACTATCAACCAGCCGTTTCAAAGGCCATATTTCGTACAGCGATCTGCGTCCCTGATCCTTGATCAAGGGATTAAATCCCAGGTCATCCGGGAGCAGCAAAGGCTTCAAATTGGGATGGCCTTCAAAGTCGACGCCGAAAAAATCAAAACATTCCCGCTCGTGCCAATCCGCGCCACTAAAAATATCGACGATACTCGGGACATTTTTGGCCTGGTGGGGAACAATCACCCGCAACGCCAGACGCGTCGGACGATCATAGCGGTCAAAATGATAGACAATCATCAACCCTTCCGTCAGGTCCACTCCCGAGATCGCTTCGATAAAAAACTCTTCGTCCAGCAACATTTTAGCTGCCGGTCGCAAGTGTTCCGCCGATATGAAGCAACTGCCCTGGCAACCGGTTTCGGCGTAATCGCCAACGACCTTGCCCCAACCGGGAATCTTCGCCAGAATTCCTGATGGATAAGAGTCAGAGTCTTGCGTCATCCCGCCTTATCCTCCTTGGGCTCCGGCCACCAACGCCGGCCGGTCAATTTCTTCTGCAAGGTGAAGAGTCCTTCCAGCAATCCTTCCGGGCGCGGCGGGCATCCAGGCACGTAAATATCCACCGGAATGATTTTATCCACTCCTTCGACAATTCCATATTGCCCTTCAAAATTGAACGGACCGCCGGAAATGGCACAATTGCCCAAAGCCATTACCCATTTGGGCGCCGGCATTTGCTCGTAAAGCCTGACGACCGCCGGAGCCATTTTTTTTGATACAGTGCCGGCCACGATCATCAGATCGGCTTGTCGGGGGGATGGTCGAAAGACTTCGGCGCCAAACCGGGAAATATCAAAGCGGGCCATGCCTACGGCCATCATTTCTATAGCGCAGCAAGCCAACCCGAAGGTCATGGGCCACACAGCCATGGCTCGACAGATATCCAGCACCTGCTGGACGGGGAACTGGGTAACCAGAGGCGCATCGATTTGAGAAGCGGATGATTTCAGAACGTAATCCGGCGCGGCCATGTAAAGACTCCCTTTCGCCAGAAAAAGATCACCGCCAAGGCTAAAATACCTATAAAAACCAATAGTTCTATGAATACGGTCCATCCGGGACTATCAGGGTAAACGGCGGCCACGGGCATGAGATAAAGAACGTCCACATCAAACGCCAGAAATAGCAAGGCATAGAAATAATAGTTGATCCCGAAACGAACCCTGGCTCGCCCATGGGGGGTGATGCCGCACTCATAGGGCAATTCCAGGTCCCCCCCGCGTGATCGGGGAGCGACAAAGTGCGAACTGATCACCGGCAGCGCGGCAAATCCGATACCCGCTCCCATGAACAGAAGGACAGCCAGACTAAGCCAGTCAAACTGCATAGTCGTTACCGCCTGTTAATATGTGTGTGTTTTACCGTTGCGATAATTATCACGAACGATTGATTCAATCAAGTCGGTTTTTAAAAAATTCGCGAAATTTTGTCGGATGCTTTGCGCGGAGTGGATAACCCGGAACCATCGACCAACAAATTATCGTTGTAATTAAATATGTTATAGCAAAATAATCACGATGTCTTTTTTTAACCCGGATTTTACATTCCGATTCGTGGCGAGGGGATAAAATGCATTGCCACACACGAAGTGAACTGCTTTCCAGCCCAGGTGTATCGCTGGATACTTCGAGGCTGAAAAGCGGGAAGCGTGTCATGCCGCCGACAGTTCGGTACCGCGGCAGAAAATAATTACACAATTTTGGTTAAGCATGGATGGATCCGGTCCTTCGACACCGATGTGTTGTCGAAGAGGTGGACGATTTGGATTTTATCCGGGAATAACCCAGAAGAGGTCTTACTTGCGACGGATGTTTCAAGGTGGAAATTTGTTAATAATTTGAAATTTATAAATAAATATATTTTCAGGTGCATACTTAGGTGGACATTGATTTATAATTTTTATCATAAATTAATTAACTTACCAATATAATGTAGGCATTATGCATGTGCACCGGGTCAAATCAAGGCAACGCGGTAAAGTTTATGAACAGATTCTCCTTCGGGAATCATATCGTGAACCGGGTCAAGCTCGAAAAACTCTACTCAATCTGACCAATTACCCCGCTAATGAGATCGAGGCCATTGAAATGGCCCTCAAGCACAAGAATAAATTGCCGGCATTGGAAAAGTTGATCGGCAGACAAATTATGCTTAAACAAGGAGCTTCGGTCGGGGCAGTTTGGGTCTTGCACAGGCTTTGTCAAAATATCGGCTTCCACAAGGATCCGAGAAATTCAAGAAACCCCTTGTTGTGCCTACGGATGATATTGGCTCGCTTATTCAATCAGGGCTCCGGTCTAAGTGCTGTCAGCCTGGCCTGGGAGCACGCCGCGAGCGAAATCATAAGCCTGCCGGATTTCGATGTAAACGAACTATACAATACCTTGGACTGGCTGTCCGACCATAAGATGGAATTGAAAAAAAGCTGTACAATCGGAAAGATCGGGAGTCAATATCAGGCCTGTTTCTATATGAGTGACCTCCTGTTACCTGTAGGGTGATAAAAACGAGCTCGGAAACTAGGCTACAATCGGGACAAGAAACGGTGGAAAATGTAAATGGTCATAGATCTGATCTGTGACCACCAGGCTGAACTAGTTTCCTTTCGGGTATTCCAGGGAAATATTTTCGATATCAAGACATTAGCAGCGCAGATTGAAAAAATAGTCTGGGAATTCGGCT
Source organism: Deltaproteobacteria bacterium (assembly GCA_015233515.1). Next base: position 12,652 of record JADFXS010000003.1, read on the forward strand.
GTGAACGGAACACGATGGTCGACGACAGTAGTATGATACAGAGCAGCAAGATCGATGACCTGAAAGAGGTGGGCTTCAAATACATAACCGCCATCGCCAAGGTTTAGATCAAATCCATGATCAAAAAACTCATGTTAAAGTTGGGGCTTTTTTATGAGAAACAATGCGAAGTGGAGCAAAATGGCCAGCGCTTTATTTTACGGAGTAATCCTGTGCGCGCTGAAGAGCTCTCAACGTCGCGGGCTTCGAGGTTGATGGCGTTTCACCCCCTGGCTGAAGAGCAGAATCAATATCTGGTAGAACATCCTCGGGTAGGCGAATTCAAGGCGCTACAAAAGGTCTGGGAAAAAGAGAGTCAATAAAAATGGGAGACTTTGTCCTGGTCACCGCTGAAAAGTGGGGTATCAAAGTCGTTGTTGATGAAGTTTATTTGGCTGAAACAGCGGACCTGGACATCTGATATTGCTTGAAGACCGATCTGCTTCGTGAAGTAGCTGAAGTAAAGACGATTAACGACCGTTATAAAAATTTGGTAGTAAACTACCACCGACCTTGTAGGTGGCGTTGAAGAGGACGACGACTCCTGACAATGTCATCCGCCGTCGTCCTTTCATAACCGGAGCTGTTCGTCTTGTATTTGATCATCTTGCTGTTTCTTTAAATAGTTACGGATAGTATCTCTATTAATGGCTACCGTATTGACAAAATATCCCCGAGCCCAAAGGTGCATGCCCCAATATTTCTTGTCCAATTTAGGAAACGCCTTTCGCAATAGCTCGGCGCTTTTGCCCTTCAAGACTTTCATGATTTGGGCAAGAGCATATTTCGGGGAAACCGATAAGTGCATGTGGACATGGTCCGAAGCTATTGCCCATTCGATGATTTCCACATCCAGCCAATCACAAAGCTCCAGCAAAACACTTTTCAGTTTGGGCTTAATCTCAGAAACTAATACCTGGTACCTATACTTCGGAACCCAGACAAAATGGTATTCAAATCGATACGTAGCGTGGGATGAGGTCCGATATCCTTACATGGGGCACCACTCCATAAAAATGGGGTACCCTAACAGACTTCAAACACGTCAACATGATTGGCTCGTTAGATGTGTGGGGCCTCCGCCCCCACGCCTCACCACTGGCAATGCTGGTTGTTTTGACCTTGAATAAACTTTTCTCGTGTGTAAGACCCCATATACTGAACAAGCATTTCACCCAAGATACTGAATATGAGCAAATGACCGAGAATTGCAGATATTTTTTTAGAATGGCTTTTACAAAGAAAAGAATTATGATATAATAATAATTATAATTCTAATGGTTGTTATAGAAGGGGGAATAATTTTGAACGAAAAAGAAGCGAAATTAATAATTAAATATGTGGTAGAAATCACAGAACCAAGATGGAAACAATATGATCAGCATTGGAAAAATATTGATAAGATTTTCATATTACATGGATATGAACAAGGTGGGTTTGAATTTTTCAAATTTGCCCCTTTATTGGAGAACAAAAATATTTTAACAATAAATAAGTTAGGTGGCATCATTGATTCATTTGAAGGCGAAAACAAGTATAACAGAACATTTGCTGGTTCACTAACGGCACAGTTTTATATTGATCTTCAAAATAATAAGTATGGCCTACATGGAAACGAATTGTTTAGTTCTATAAACTTTTTTTTTCAAAAACGTTTGGGGAAGCCTGGCCCGTGGTTTTGGAGAACTATTTGGCAAATGTTGATTTGCTGCCGCTACTTAAAAAATAATTATTCATCTTCATTTTCGCGGTATCTGTTTATTAAATATCAAAACTATTCAAAAAAGAGAGAGGTAAATGATGACACATTACTATCATTATCATCTGAAGATTGGGAACGGTTTAAAAAAATTGCGAAACCATGGAAAGATCTTTATGGGATCGGCGAAAATGTTTTTGATTTCATACTCGGAGATATCGTTGAGGCTAATTTCGCATCTTCGTCATTTAAGCTAGACTCTGCAAATGAGTATTTCTTTAAGGTCACTGGAATTTCGCATCTTATACCAACTTTAAATCGAGATACTGTCATAGTTTTTTTAAAAAAACTCGGAATGCGATATAACCTAAGAGAAATTAACAAAGGTATATACACGTATTGTTCAGAAACTGAATCAAAAAATTACGGGTTTTGTAGATCACGGATTAAATGCCGACATTGCAAAGTTAATTCAATTTGTAAACAGGCATTGTTATAACCTATGTTTAAATCCAAGGAGTACTAATACAATTTATAAATCAATAGGGCCTGTAAATGAGCCATCTTTAGAAATCGATGGTTTCGTAATGATTCTGGATTAGAATTTTTTTATGCGCAAACGAGGTCTTGTTTTTTTGACCATAGGTCGCTGACAATAACGAGGACACCTCTATGTGGTTAGTCATTTTCATTATAATAATTTTGTGCGTAGCGATTATCTTTTACATTAAACAAGATACGAATTTGTTTTCTGATAGAGAAGTTAAAAAAGTTTTTCAAAAAGAAGTCCAACTAGTTGACAGGAACGAACATGACCGAGTGAGAGCTGAGGGAATACAACGAGATAGAGAAAACCGAGAACAACTCAAGGCTAAGGAAACACTTAAAAGACAACACAATAAAAAAATTCAACTTGACAGTGAGCAGATGAAGCGTGAACATCGACAAAAAGAAGCAAGAACACTTAAAAAGAGAGAACGAAAAAAAAGAGATAAAATTATAAGGGAATTTCTGGATAGTCATGAGCGAGAACAGCGAGACAAAAAAAGTAAAATACTGAAAATAGATCAGTCATTAGAAGAAATACTTAAAAGACTAGAAGATGAAAGAGAACAACTTCTATCTGACAGAGAAAACGGCCTTTTTCAACTCTCTGATATAACAGGAAAAGATGAACAACCAAAAAAAATGGAAGATGGCCTGAAGCGAAAACTAACAGAAAGTGAGATAACTGTTTGTAAACGACTGGATCACCATGAACGAGAGTATCATGAACAGGGACAGTGCGAATTAGGAAACAGAATTTCTGGACAACATGCACTACAAAAAGAACTACTTTACCGTAATATTATAGCGTTACTTCAGCAAATAAAAGAACTTGCGCTACTAAAACAGCGTATAGAATACCAAGATCAAGAATATGAAAAGTTAAACAGAGAGAATGAAAATCCCACTCATTCTTTAAAAAACCAAAAAGCTTCGCAATTAGATACTAACGGCCAACATGCGGTATCTTATAAATGGATACCATTCGACGGTTTCTTACAACACGCTGGATATTCAATTTATGGGGGACTCGTTTATTTCGGACGAGGACTCAAATCTGTCAACGGATGGAGTGAAGAACCATCAATGATTGATCCGGACCTTCCTGTTGACAAGTCAAATCCAGATCGTAAAGGCGAGAATATGTGGTATAATCCTTCCTATTCTAGAATTCATCCTACATCTCGAGCGGCATTTCTTGAGTGGCTAGCTTACGGAAAAAAAGACCCGTATGCAAATATAGGTTACGTGTTTCTTTACTTTTATGGTCTTGAGAGGCGAGCTTTAGCTGATATTAGTTATTCTACAATAGCGCAAAATGAAATATCTATCATTACAACTGAGGTAAAAAGGTTATTGTCTATCTACGGCGCAAACCACTCTTTTAATAAATATGCAACTAAATTTCTCAACGCATTACAAGCATCTCAATCAAACACTCTTTTTTACATTTCAGAACCTCGTGTTCAGCCCTGCCCATTTGAAATTCCGTTAACTTTAAAAATCGCTCTTGGCCAGATGGCTAGAGATGATATCCCGCTTTCTGCTGAATGGGCATTAGCTTGGGCAGAGAATGACCCGAACATGCCGCTTGGAACACCAGTTCAACGATGCATCACAGAATTCAGGAAATTATTCAAGATTCGGTATATAGAAAAATATGGAGAAGGATTTAAAATAAAATCAAATAAATTAAAAACTCTGTTCTCATATAATCCTGCCAGCGCATCCTTCGGCGGACAGGTTGAATTAAAAGTCTCTGACCTTCCTGATGTGACTGCTGATACAGGCCTTTCATCTAAAATAATCGAGATAATTAACACTTGCACCGATGATCTAACAAGTTTTAGCCGTTATCTAGCGCGTAATCCTTTTGATAAAGATTCTTTTGAAGCAGTAACATATCTTCCTAAACTACTCTTAATAAAACATAACGGAGCCGAATTTCAAAAATTTTTAAATTGGCTATATAGCAAAATTCCATCTGATTTACCTGTCTTAATACAATTATCTTCTTTGCTGAAACATTTTAAATCGTTCGATCTTGAATACCTAGGAAAAAATGAAATTACTGTTATTGCAAACTTTTTTAGAAAAATAAATATCGGCATCGAACCTGATCCAAACTTTTGTAATTTTATTCCAAAAATTGGACAGGACATCATACTTTTTAGAATTAGTGACAATGCTCCTACTTCGCCATCAACTCAATATTCGGCTGCAACAACGATGTTTCTTTTAGCATCTGTAGTTGCCAATGCTAACGGGCATGTCGATGAAAGCAAAAAAAAATATCTTCAAAATTTTCTTGAAACATTATTATACTTGACTCCCGACGAAAAAATAAGATTAGAAGCATATAATTATTGGCTTCTTACATACTTTCCTAATTTGAATGGAATTAAAAAACGTATAGAATTACTTAAAAAGGACCAACTTGAATTTCTAGGATGCTTCCTCGTAGGAGTGGCCCAAGCTGATGGCTATATTGACCCTAGTGAAATGAAAATTCTTACAAAAATTTACGAGTTACTCGGATTGGAAAAACAGAGCTTATACAGCCAGGCGCATATTGCATCTGTTGAACCAGTATCTGTTCAAACAATCGATTTCTTGAAGCAACAAACCTTCTCCACACTTATACAGCCAAAATTAAAAAATAATTTCGATGGGATATTGCTAGATATGAACAATGTTGAAAAGAAAATGGCAGAAACCTTAGCTGTTTCTGAAATCCTAAATAACATATTTTCAGAACAAGAAGCTGTTCCCACTAAAAAATCAATTTTTGAAAATACATCTTCTGTAAAAATAATTGCAGGACTTGATACTGAGTCCTTCCGATTCATGCAGATACTCGCATCCAAACAGATATGGACTAAAGAAGAACTTAATAACCTTGCATCAGACCACAGTCTGATGCTTGAAGGTACACTTGACAGTATCAACGATGCTTCATTCGACCATTTCGGAGGAGCCTTCTTCGAAGGTGTTGATCCGATTGAAATAAATCCTGAATATGCCAAGGAGATAATCGAATGCACACCCCAATCCGCTCGAAAGACCGGGATGTAGTTATTCAATCTTTGAGAGCCGGTGTTGTTCCGAGAACTGGTCAACATCTCATTCAAGTAGGGAGAGTCAAAGAAATTGCAGCTGTGATCCAGGATATTGAACGGATAGCGGATAACGGCTCAGTCATACGTTTCATCATTGGTGAATACGGCTCAGGGAAAACTTTTTTCCTGTATTTAGTCAGAGCTATTGCTTTAGAAAAAAAACTTGTCACTGCTCACGCAGATTTGACCCCTGAAAAAAGGCTACATTCCACCAATGGCAAAGCGAGATCGTTATATGCTGAGATGATGAGTAATATTTCGACCCGCTCCAAACCAGGAGGTGGAGCAATGCAGAGCATAGTTGAAAGATTTGTCATAGAAGCTCTCAAAGAAGCAAAATCCTCTTTCAAGAATCCTGAGACCGTCATCCTTGAGAAGCTGAATATACTGTCAGAGATGATTGGTGGATATGATTTCGCCCATGTAATCGCAAGTTACTGGAAAGGATATGATTCGGACAATGAACAATTAAAGACCGATGCTATTCGCTGGCTTAGAGCGGAATTTACCTCTAAGACAGATGCCCGTGATGCACTAGGTGTTAGAAACATTATTAATGATTCTACTATCTATGACCACCTGAAACTTATGGCGCGATTCGTCAAATTATCTGGATTCGAGGGGATCCTGGTTTGTCTTGATGAATTGGTTAATCTATACAAACTCTCGCACGTTCAATCCAGAAATTCTAATTACGAACAGATTCTTCGTATTCTTAACGATTCATTACAAGGGACCGCTGTTGGACTTGGTGTTATTATGGGTGGCACGCCTGATTTCTTAATGGATACTCGTCGTGGGTTATACAGCTATTCTGCCTTGCAGTCACGTCTGGCTGAAAACACTTTTGCTGTTAAAGGCTTGGTCGATTATAATAGCCCTGTCCTACGGCTCAAAAATTTAACCACTGAAGACTTCTATATACTCTTGGGAAAAATCAGACACGTTTTCGCTTATGGCCATCCCAATGATTATCTGATTCCTGATGAAGCATTAAAATCATTTATGGAGTATTGTTCTAAGAAAATTGGTGATGCCTATTTTCGCACACCGCGGAATACCATAATCAGTTTTGTGAATCTACTTTCTGTTTTAGAACAGAATAGACAGACGACTTGGCAGGAAATTCTTGGAACTATTGATATTAAGACGGATCTTAATTCTGACCTTGACTTGGCCATAGTAGAATTAAATCTGAATTCAACTACTTCTATATCTACCTCAACCGGAAATGATAATGACAACCTTGCATCATTCAAGCTCTAAAGAGTCACAAGCATTCTATCTGCTTGATGAAAAGGTTCGTCGTTGGGTTTGGGATCAGGGCTGGACTAAGATTCGAGATGCTCAGGAAAAGGCAATTCCGCTCATTATAAATGGTAAATCAGATGTCATCATAGCAGCAGCAACAGCAAGCGGTAAAACTGAAGCAGCTTTCCTTCCGATATGTTCTCGGCTTCTAGCTGAAGAAAACCATGATGCTTGTGTAGTGTATATAAGCCCATTAAAGGCTCTTATAAATGACCAATTCTATCGATTGGAGCAATTGTGCGACTGTCTGCATATCCCAATTTACCCCTGGCACGGTGATATTCCAAATAGAAAAAAAAATGAATTTATCACCACTCAAAAAGGAATCCTTCTGATTACCCCAGAGTCCTTAGAGTCCCTGTTTGTCAATAATGGAGCAATCATACCAAGGCTCTTTTCCAAATTGCTTTATATTGTCGTTGATGAACTTCATTCATTCATTGGCTCTGAACGGGGGCAGCAACTTAAATCATTGCTTCACCGCATAGAATTTGCCATTAAGAAAAAAATACCACGTATCGGTTTAAGCGCGACCATCGGTGATATGCAGCTTGCCTCAAAATTTATAAGACCTGATAGCAGTATTGAACTTGATCTGATAGTCTCAGATGTTGCTAACCAGGAGCTGAAACTTCTGCTCAAGGGCTATGTTCATAATGATTTGAACTCTTCTTCATCAGAAAGCTCTAAAGATGAAATACCATCTGACATTAGCCTTTTCGATATTGCAATTGACCTCTTCAATGTTTTGCGGGGAAGCAGCAACTTGATTTTTACCAATCGCCGGAAAGATGTCGAAATATTAGCTGATACACTTCGCAGATTGAGCGAACAACAGCATCTTCCTAATGAGTTTTGGCCTCATCATGGCAACCTTTCGAAAGTCTTTCGTAAAGAAGTAGAAAAAGCAATTAAGGAGCAAACACGCCCCGTCAATATTATTTGCACTTCAACTCTTGAAATGGGGATAGATATAGGCTCAGTGGTAAGCATTGCCCAGGTTGGAGTTCCACCATCGGTCGCTAGTATGCGTCAACGACTTGGTCGTTCTGGTAGAAAAGAAGGGGATCCTGCTATATTGAGAATATATATTAATGAAGTTCCGTTTTCAAAAAATTCAAGTCCTTTAGCTTTTCTCCGTTCCGAACTTGTTCAATCAATTTCAATAGTAAAACTCTTGTTAGAGAAATGGTATGAACCTCCACCAACAGGTAGACTGCACCTTTCAACGATGGTTCAACAGCTATTGTCCTTGATAGCGCAGTATAGCGGAATAACTGCTCTTCAGGCATATAATATCCTTTGCAAACTAGGCCCGTTTTCTAAGATAACTGAGCAGATGTTTGCTAGCTTTCTTCGAAGTCTTGGCAATAAGAAACTTATAATTCAGTCAAATGATGGTCTTCTCCTTCACGGTCCATTGGGAGAAAGAATTGTCAATCATTATTCTTTCTACACTGCCTTCAAAACACTTGACGAATATCGCCTGGTATCCGCTAACAAAACCCTTGGCACCTTTCCCATTGATCATCCATTGAAAAAAGATGATTTTCTTATATTTGCTGGTAGACGGTGGTTAGTAAAAGAAATTGATGCTATTAAAAAAACCATTTTTTTAGATCCTTCCAAAGGTGGAAAAGCGCCAATATTTAAAGGACAAACTTGGACTGTTCATGACAGAATTCGCCAAGAAATGTTTTTAGTATATACCGAAAAAAAATACCCAGTTTTTCTCGACCCGCAAGCAAAAATGTTACTGGCCGAAGCCAGAGATGCATTTCAAAAACTTTTGCTTTTCGAAAGTCGGATCATTATGCAAGATAATATAGTTTATCTTTTTTGCTGGACAGGTGACCGTACTATGAATACTTTGACCATAATGCTTTCAATGAAGAATTTCAAAGCAGTAAATCACGGAATCGCTATAGCGGTTTACAATTCATCTACCGAACAAGTGATCAGGTGCTTACATGAATTCCTAAAAGATAGGCCACCAGAGGCATATGAATTAGCTAGAAATGTCGAAAATAAGATTTGTGAAAAATATGACGAGTTTATTAACGATGAACTGAGAAGTTTAGACTACGCAGCATCTCAATTAGATGTTGAGAATGCCTTCTTTACTGTTAATTGCATTATTAGCAATACTCACACCTAAATTTTAATTTCCGTCACAAGGGAAATGATTTTGCGGATACACATAAATTAATAGCATATGCATGGCGTCTTATATGCTTATTTATGACATTGAGAATATAATATGTGTGATCGTCGGTGGAAGAGAGATACTGTTAGTCTAATATTTAAATCGGCATATAGGCGTTTTAATCCATAAGGTCAAGCCACAAATGCTCCGAGAGTAGATAATCAACCTCATCACGTCCGCTAAACCAACTTATTACCCTTGGGTCAATGTCATCAAGTTAAGCACTTCCAACCTGGAAGCCGGCCCTTGATGTCATTCCGGCGAAAGCCGGAATCCAGCATTTTTAAGCAGTTCTGGACCCCGGCTTTCGCCGGGGTGACGATATAATATCGAACCATTTCTTAACTAAACGGCATTGACGCTTGGGTTATTCTCCGCGGCCGGAAAAGCCGCGGAGATTCCCTAGCTAAAAAGCGTAAAGTCTCTGACGACCGTCCAGGAAGTACTTGAGGACGGTATTCTTGGGCTTTCTAAGATAGGTGTCATAAAAGTGAGCGAAGCCGCCGGGATAATAAATCATGATCACGATGAGGAATAAACCGTAGATCACCAGGTTCAAGCCCGGCATGTTGGCCAGGGATGAACGAATCATCTCGGTAAGATAAATAAACGGGAAGGCCGTGACTGCCCCTCCCCATAGGCTGCCTCTTCCACCGATGTAAACCACGGCCAGAATTTCCACGGTTTTTGCGGTCTGCATTACATCCGGCGTCAAAATCGCGTAATAATGAGCATAAAACCAGCCCATCCATCCTGCCAGAGTGCAGGAAAGGGTAAAGTTGACGACTCTGTAAAATACCGGGTTAATGCCCGAAGTTCTCGCGGCTTCCATGTTTTGGCCGATAGCTCTGAACGCCAGCCCCATTTTCGATCGGGTGATCCATTTAGTAATGCAATAGGTCACAAACATCATGCACAAAATCAGATAGTAGTAAGGCATGTTGGATGAAGACTTGAAAAGCTGAGGGACACTCAAACCCCAGGGACCTCTGGTCAGGAAAACCATTTTAGTGGCCAGTCCCATAAGAGCCAGCCCGAAAAACCAAGCCAAACAAGCGGCAAATATTCCACGCAGCCGCAAGGTAATGACGCCGATGACAAATCCGACCAGACCGGCAATAATAGCCGCGCAAACCATACCGATCCACGGAGAAATGCCCAGCCGGACGGCCATGATCGCGGAAGTGTAGCCTCCCAGGCCGACAATGGCCGTAAACCCGAAATTGACGATGTTGATGTAGCCGGCGGTAAAGTCAAAGGCAATGGCACAGGCGGCGACATAAGTCGCCATAATCAGTAAACGGATAAGATATTCCTGATTGAATGGGGGAAAATTGGGAATTACGGCCAAGATCACGAGCCCAATGGCGCCCGCCGGGGTTAAACTGAGTGAGGATAATACTTTGTCCAAAAGTTTGTCTTGTTGTCGCTGCGGTGAATCGTTCATTCTTCTTTCCTCTAATTATCCAGAATTCCCCGGACCTCGGATCCGAATATTCCGCTGGGTTTAAAGATCAGAATCAGCATGATCAGCGCCGTGGGAACTACGAATTCCCATCCCGCGCCGACATATTCCACCGTCAACACTTTCAGGAGAGCGACCATGAAGGCGCCGATAACCGCGCCGACAATATTACCCAAGCCGGCTAAAATAACCACGAACCAGGCCATGTAAAGTGGTTCCAATCCAACATTGGGGTACGATGGATACATGAAGAGCAGCGTGGCGCCGGCTACGGCGGCCAGGGCGCAACTTAAGGCCATGGTGAGCAGGAAAATACCTTGGAGGTTTATTCCGACCATGAGAGCGCCGTTTTCATCCTGAGAAACAGCCCTGATGGCCCGCCCGGTCCGGGTATGAGTCATCAATGCCCAGAAAGCCGCGACGATCAGGATAGATAAAATGAGCGCCATGACCCTGTCGCGCGCGATGAATGTGTCCCAAATGTCAACCGGCGGCCCGCTCCAATATTTAACTATGCCTTTAAAGTCGGCGGTAAAAATGAGTTGATGCACGTTAATGAACACGATGCCTAAACCAACCGTCAGCAAAAAAGAATTCATGACCCAGTTTTCGCGGCTGCGTTTACGGAGACTGCTGAATACCAATTTTTCCGTAACCAAACCAAAGATCGCGCCCACTAACATGGCGCCGAAAATTCCGATCAACGGTCCGAAAACAGCCAGCATTGAGTCCGGATTTTGCTGAATTTCATTGCTGATGGGAGTAAAAATAAAATAGGACGTCAAAGTCCCGATCATGAAATACTCACCATGAGCAAACATGGCAATGTTCATCACTCCAAAAACCAGGGCCAACCCCATGGCCACTAACGATAACATGCCGCCGGTAACAATGGTATTGACTAAGACATATGAGCCTTTTTGATAAGTGGCCAGGACGGCAATGACCACGGAAAGACAAATGGTCAATCCCGCGGCCGACTTTAACCATGACCAGAGGTATTGGGTGATCCGTTCAAACATGACTTATCTCCTGGAGGCTGTCCGGCTTAAACACCTAGGAAAACTTTACGCACATGGGCATTACAAGCCAGATCCGAACTTTTACCGGATAACTCTATTCGGCCGTGTTCAAGGACATAGCCTCGGTCGGTCACGGCCAGAGCCTTGGTGACATTCTGCTCGACCAGCATGATCGTCACGCCGTTCTTTTTCAAGACATCCAGTGATTTAAATACTATTTCCGTGGTTTGGGGCGCCAATCCGAATGATGGTTCGTCCACCATGAGAAGAATCGGATTGGACATAATGCCGCGCCCGATGGCCAGCATTTTACGCTCACCGCCACTCATTGTTCCCGCCAATTGGCTTTTCCGTTCCGCTAATCGAGGAAAAACATCATATACAAACGCCAGCTTGTCTTTGATGAGCTTTTTATCCCTAATGGTATACGCGCCAAGATCGAGGTTTTCCTCTACCGTCATATTGACGAAAAGATTCATTTCCTCGGAAACGTACGATATCCCCTTACGAGTCACTTGGTTCCCGGGAAAACCGTTAATCGATTCGCCGCTGAAAAGTATTTCCCCCGAGGAAGGTTTCAAAAGCCCGGCAATGGCTTTCAAGGCCGTACTTTTCCCGGCGCCGTTTGGTCCGACCAAACATACATATTCGCCTTTATCCACCGTAATGGAAATCGATCGCAAAATTTGAAGAAAACCATATCCTGCGTCTAGGTTATTTACTTCAAGCAGCATGGGATACTCTCAATTTATCTGTCTGAAATTCAGTGATATTGGTTAAAATGAAGAATAATGACCAAAATTATAGCCTGAGTTGAGGCGTCAAGGACAATCCACGGTATCGGTCCCAAGATATGCCTTGACCACCACGGGATCGTTAGCTACTTCCTGGGTTGGGCCTTCAGCGATCTTCGTGCCGAACTGGATGCAGGCCAACCGATCGGAAAGACCCATGATGATTTGCATAATATGCTCAACCATCAGGATGGTTACGCCGCTGTCCCGAGTGCGGCGAATGACGGCCATAATATCGTTCAACTCACCCTCGGTCAGTCCCGAAGCGACTTCATCGAGAAATAATAATTTGGGAGAACTGGCTAAAGCGCGCGCCATATCTAGACGTTTGAGTTGCACGGTATTCAATTTTTCCGACACGATATTTTCAGAGAGCGGAAATTCAACAAAAGTCAGGAGGTCTCGGCTGTGTTTATATGGGTCTTTGATAACTCCCGGCGGGTTGCCAAAGAGAGTTGCCGTCAGGACGTTTTCCAGGACAGTCATCTTCGGAAACGGCCGGGGGATTTGGAAGGTTCTGGACAATCCCAGGCGGCACATTTTTTCCGGAGGCAACCCCGTGGTTTCCTGGCCAAAAAAGAAGACAGAGCCTGATGTGGGTGGATTCAGGCCAGCAATGGCGTTGAGGAGAGTGGTCTTGCCGGCGCCGTTGGGTCCGATCAAGCCGACGATCTCTCCCTGGTTCACATGCATGGATACCTGGTTAACCGCGGTCAATCCGCCAAATTGCTTGGTCAGTGCTTTTGTTTCCAAGGCTTTCATAGATTTCACCACACTTTTTTCAAACAGCGGCGCCGATGATTTTTCCGCGCCGCTGTTTATTCTCTCAGTTATTTACGCACTTCCAAAGCTCTCTCGGCTATATCCGCCGGATAGACTATATCACCTTTTCCGTCTTTATACTGAATGACCGGGAAGAAATATGCATCAGGCGCGATGACCAGATCCGGCCATGTTTCCTTGGTAAAGCGGTACTCTTTCATTATTATGGCGCCTTCGGCCGCCGAGTAGGTAATTTTACCGGTGACCATTTCCTCGACGAGAATCTTATAAGCGGTTTCCTTGTCGATTTTGCCGTATTTCTCAAGAGCCCGCTTCAGTATTTTGATGAAATAGTTGGCATAATCATAAGATAGACCGCCGGTGGAAGGACTGGCCTTAATTTTTGCCTTGGCTTCCCAGGCCTTGGCCCATTCCTTGGCTTGCGGTGAGACCAATTGGGGGATCATATCAAGCACGCCGTTGGAAGATGAACCGGTCATTTTGTACCAGTCCCCGGCCCAACCTAGACCATCGGCAATGATAGCGGCTTTTAAGCCGACTTCCTGAGCCTGTTTGATCAACGCGGACATAACCGGCAATGACGAACTGGTGCCGGCGATGGCGGCTACTCCGGCTTTCTTGTATTTACTCAAGAGCGGATAAAAGTCCGTCTGGGTGATCGGAAAATAATCCTCGGAAAGAATTTCCCAACCAATTTTAGCGAATTCTTTCTTAAAAGCCGCACCGGTGCCACGCCCCCAATCGGTATCTTCGCCGTAAATGGCCACCAGTTTCTTTTCGGGCTTGAAGATTCCTTTTTCTATGGCCTTGTTTAAACTTTCGACGTAACCCTGCATCAAATCTCCGGGAACAGGCCAGCCTTTGCCACCCCAATAGCTATATTTCTGGGGATCGGCCTTGTATTTCTGGTTTACTATCTCGGTAGAACCAAAAGCCAGGAAATGGGGAATTTTATATTGGGCGGAAACATCCATGACCGATACGGAAACCGAGCTGTTCCATCCGCCCAAACCGATCTGAATGCCTTGACGTTCAACCGCTTCGGCATACGCGGTGGCTGCTTTGGCCGGATCGGACTGGTCGTCTATCCAAACCAGTTCCAATTTATAGTCGCCGATTTTGTACCCGATTTTTTCCATGGCCATCAAAGTGGAAGCTTTGAACTGTTGGCCGGCATCCGCGCAAGGACCGGTAAAAGGCCCAAGCACGCCGACCTTAAGAACTTTGTCCTCCGCCAATGCAAAATTTCCACAGAGTAAGAGAATCAGGGCAAGAGCAGAAAATACAACAAAACATTTTTTCATCATACACTCACTCCTTTTTTCATCGGACTACTACCGATGTTTCTCGCTGGTTTGGTTTTCGAAAGGACACTAGACAACAGGAAAACACTTTGTGTTAACGACAGCCCGGGACAGCGTGACCATTCTTCTGGAATTTCATCGAAAAATCACTTTTCACAAATATTGAAGATCCTCGCGGCAAGCGGCGAGGAATCTTCAACATGTAAAGAACGAACGCATTTTAGAACACATCTCAAAAAAGCTCTTTGGCTCAATCTCTTCGTCGGAGGCCGTAAGCCAATCCTCAAAATATGTTCAATATTCCTCCGGTTGGCCTTCAGCCTCCTCCTCGACCTTGGACCAAATTCCTTTTTTTGAGAAGTGTTCTAGTTTTTTTGTTCGCTAACCCCGCGGTAAGCCACGGGGAATGCGTTCGCTGGCATGTTCGAAATCATGCAAAATTTTTAGCCAGCTTACTGGCGGAACCGGCATCGGAAGCAAAGCCGTCCGCGCCGATTTCGTCAGCAAAAGTCTGGGTTACCGGCGCTCCGCCAATCATCACTTTAACCTTGTCCCGCAAACCACTTTCCACCAAAGCATCGATGGTTTTCTTCATCATGGGCATCGTGGTGGTCAGCAACGCGGACAAGGCTACAATATTGGCATTCCGTTCCTTAATAGCCTTGATGAAATGCTCCGGCGCCACGTCAACGCCAAGGTCCGTGACTTCAAAACCAGTACTTTCCATCATCATTTTAACCAGGTTCTTGCCAATGTCATGCAAATCGCCCTTAACCGTGCCAATGACAATTTTTCCCCGAACCACAGTCGATTCCGTGCTTAATAATGGTTTTAAAATCTCCAAGGAAGCGTTCATGCATTGGGCCGACTGAAGCACTTCGGGGATGAAGAGGTCCCCGTTTTGCATTTTTTCGCCGACAATATCCATCCCTTTGATAAGTCCGTTGTTCAGAATGTCATCGGCCCCCACGCCATCGTGGAGGGCTTTTTTTACAAGGCCGGTCACGGCCTCGGACTGTCCGTCAATGATCGCTTTCATCAGCTCGCTAAAATCAATCATTATATGATCCTCCAAACTGGATTTTGTTCTTATAGGCCTAGGAAAACCAAAGTAAGCGGATTTGGCCTCCGTCAGGAATGGCGGAAAACACAGACTCGTCCGCAACGGATCAAGCTCATTTCAACCCGGGTGAGAAACGGTTGGATCCGACTTGTCCTTGTTTCGAGCCAGTTTTCAAATATGCATGCCCGATGAAGGAATCCACGATCGACGTTATATTGAAAAAGGAAAAAATTTTACTTCCGAGACATGGGGGCAAGGGGCTATGCCTCGGAAGTATTTTAAAAATAGAGGATTATTTCCATTCGGCTTGCATCCGGTCGAGTTCTTTGACTATCTCGTCCGGCAGGGGTTGGGGCCGATGTTCCATCAATTCCAGAGTCAGTGCCTGGAGTCTCTGCTCAAATGTCTTGGCGCCGCTGTTTTGCCATTTTTCGTAGCGCATTCTCTCAAAAATCCGGGAATAACGAATTTCACGGAAATGTTTCAAGGTATGCTTATGTTGAATATAGTTTCCGCCCGGGCCGACGTTATCGATAACGTCCAGCGCCAGAGTTTCGGGAGTGACGGGCATACCTTTCATGAAATGCTTTACATAATCAACAATTTCGTTGGCCAGGACCATGTATTCCGGGGAAACCAGGACACCGTGATCCATCCAACTGCTGCAGTCGTGAACCAATCCGGAGCCGATGGCGGCCGAAGCGAAACATTGAATGGCGGTTTCCACTCCCGCCTGGGCATCGCAGAATTTGGCGTCGGTACAACCACCGGTTCCGAAGAACGGAAGTTGGTAAAACTGGGCCATCTGCGCCAACGCGCCAACGCTCATGGCTAATTCCACCGCGCCATAAGAGAATATGGAGGTCTTCATATCCATGGCCGTGGTGAAGGCTCCATATATAAATGGCGCCCCGGGATTGATCAACTGCTGCAGCACCAGGCCGCTCAAGGATTCCGCGCTGCCCTGAGCAACCAAGCCGGCCAGGGTGGCCGGAGCGGAGCCGCAAGCTTGCGGCGCCGGAAAGTTGATAAGCGGAATGCCCTCTTCCGCGCAGTAAATTATCTTGTCCACCGCCGGATCATAATAGACCAAAGGCGAGATGGGCTCGGAATAATGGACAATATAGGGCGTCTTTTTAAAATTCTCTTTTCCGCCGCAAAGCAGCAAGGCCATCTCATAGATGTTCTTGACGCTATTGGTGTCTTTACAGCAGAAAACCAGCGGCTTTTCGCAAAATTCCATGACATTGCGAGCCACGACTCGGTCGGCGGTGTCAGCCGGAGCGTCGGAAGCCAAACCGATGGTCATGCACCATTCGAAATTGGGCAGAGCGTCGCAAAGGGCCGCCGCCACTTTCACGTGTTCACTGGTGAAACGGCTGCGAACATGGGTTTTCGGGTCCAGATAGTCGATGCAATCCAGACTCGGCCCAAAATATGTTTTATCCAGTTCCAATACCACCGTCCGCTCACCGGTTCGTTTTCCCAATACCAGGCGGGATGGAGCAGTCCGGATAGCCTTTTCGACCATCCAGGAGGGAATGCGTACCCGATCGCCGATAACCTGCGCGCCGCCGCCGGCCAATATCTCCAACCCTTTGGGGTGGGTCATTTTCACGCCGATACGTTCAAGTATTTCCAGAGTCGCGTTGTGAATCACCGCGATCTGTTTTTCATCGATAAATCGCATTTGTGGTTTGAAGTAAAGTTCATCCATGTTCATTCCCATATTAATTCTCCCTTAGAAAAACGTGGCTTTTATTTACAGCTGAAGCAGAGTTCCGATGTTCTTTTCCTTGGCTCGCTTATAGACAAGAGGGGCCACCGACATGTCTTCCAGGGCTATTCCCAGGTTAGCCGCGAAATTTCTCTCATCGTTATTTTCCCGGCCGGCCTTCTTGCCGGTGACCAGTTCACCCAATTCGGCATGCACTTCCGGGCAACCCTGGAAGTATCCCGCCGAATTTTTGTAATAATTATACTGGCCCAAATGATCGGTCGTCCATTTGTTCGCCTGCTTGACGGCATCTCGCGACCAGAATGAATCAAAGTCGACCAGTGAAGCAAAAGCACCCGGATCAAGCCAATTCGCCTTGATGGTTTCATGAGGTTTCTTGAGAATCGGCCCGGCAGTAACCACAATGTCACGCCCGGTAACGGCTTGGCGAGGATCTTTCACTATTTCAACTTCAAGGCCGAGCTTTTTAGCGAAACCGGCGAGTTGTTTGGCGCGCTCGGCGTCGACATCAAAAGCCTTGACGTCCTTCAGAGGAAAAAGAACATTCATGGCTTCCAAATTGGCATGACCCTGGACACCACAAGCTAGAATTCCGATCTTCGATGATTCTTTTCTAGCCAGATATTTCGCGGAGATGGCCGAGGCCGCGCCGGTTCTCATGGCGGTGATCCAGGCGCAATCCATGACTGATATAGGAATACCGGTCATCGGGTCGTTCAAGATCAGCAAGCCGGTAATATATGGCAGACCTTTAGCTTGATTCGGAGGATACCCGCTGACCCATTTGACACCAGCGGAATCGAGAGCCGGGATGCTGGCCGGCATGGCGTGAATAAAATTATCCCCACCCTCTCCCGGATGAATACCAGGTTTTGGAGGCATTTCGACTCTTCCATGACCCATTTCCACAAAACCTTTTTCAACTTCGGAAATGACCTCGGCCATGGTCAAGCCGAGAGAAACAACATCTGCCTTGCTAAGGTAAAGTAATTCTTGTTTCTGCATGATAGATATTTCTCCTTTAAATGTCGGCGTGGACCCTGGAGGATCGAGGGACGCCAAGATTAAAAATCGATACTTGAATCTCCCGGCCGCGAGCCGCGGAGAATCTCCGACATGTGAGGCAAAAAAACTTTTTATTTTCGCTGGTTAACCCCGCGGCAAGCTGAGGGTTAGCGAGCCTGCATGTTCAAAAGCGCGTGTTTTCGTCCTTTCGCTTGGCGACAAATTTGGACAAGTCCGACTCCAGCGCCGCATCTATATCCGGTTTTTCATAAGCGCCGAGCCTTTTAAGCAGCATATCCCTGGCGTAATCTTCCACCCGCCGACCAGATTTCCGAGTCCATGAGCTATGATCTTGTTTGCTGTAAAGATCGAATTTGAAGAAGGCCGTCCGACAGGATTTCAACGTCTCCGGCTCCATTAAATAGTTCCCTCCGATGCCCATCTTTTCGATGGATTCCAGGCTCAGACTTTTTTCATTGATCTTGGGCGGAGATAGAGTTCGTCGGATCATGCCGCATAGCTCTTCATCGATCAGCCACTTTTCAAGGCTTACGCCCAAATAGCCGCCGATCATTCCACAAGCATGAAGAATGAAATGCGCGCCTTCTCCAAATGATTGGCTTAATATCAGAGCGCCCTCCGCCAAAGCTTGGGCGTCGGAAACATGAGCGTCGGTCAGGGACCCGCCGGTTCGACAGGGTAGCTTATAATAACCGGCCAGCTGAATGGCGGCGCAACCGATCAAGACCGTTTCGGGCGATCCAACACTAGCGGTTCCATTTTTCATGTTCGTGGGGCAAGACGTGGTGCCGTAAATAACCGGCGTCCCTGGACCAACCAGCTGGGATAGGACGATCCCGGCCAAAAGCTCGGCATTCATAAGCACCAAGAGACCAGCCAGATTCACCGGGCCGGATGTTCCGGCCATGAGCATATTCGCGATACAAAGCGGCTGTCGGTAACGCGCGTATTCGATGATTGATCCCGCCATCTCTTGCGCGTATCGCAGCGGCGACAGAGAATTTATCAGCCCGATCATCACCGGCGTGTTGCTGAGTTTTTCCATACCGCCGAAGACGATCCCGGCCATCTCCAAGCTGTCACGGGCCGCGGCTCTGGTATCGGTGCTGCCCATGAACGGCTTGTTGCAAAGGACGATATTGGAAAAAAGCATGTTCAAGTAAGAGCTTTCCGCGCGAATATCATTGGGTTGAACATGCTTGAAACCATTCATGTCAACATGACGGGAAGTTTGAACCAGTTTGCAGATATTATCGTAATCTTCCATGGTGCCGGGCCGTTGGACCCCGGTACTGGAATAAACGAACGGCGCTCCATATGTCCCTACAAAAACCTGATCGTCTTCACCGATGAAAACACTTCTTTCAGGGTTTCTGGCGGTGAGTTTAAATCGCGACGGGACGGTTTCCAGTGCTTTGAATATTTCATCTTCCGTGAAATACACTACTTGGCCATCAACCCTAAATCCGCTTTTTTTAAAAATAGTTATAGCTTGAGGATCGTTGAAGGCTACTCCCGATTTTTTTAGAACCGACATGGAGGCTTTATGTATTTTGGTAATTTCTTCTATAGTAAAATTTTTTCTGGCCATAATGAGTCTCCGTTATGATTCCCGACGAATCTTAAAGGGAGTTAGTATAAACTTACGCATTGATTCTCCTTGAAGACCAAACTTCGCGACTTCGCACATACAGATGAGCGCACTCCCCGCGGCTTGTTCCGAGGAGCTTCAATCTTTTTGGGAGGTGTTAGTCAGTGCTTTGGACACTCTAATTGTAGATTGGGAGAGCAAGCACTGTGCCAGTTGTTCAAATGGACGGATTTGGGTCTATTGGCCGGTTATTATTGAGTAAAAATATTGTGCTCCAATATTTTAAAAATTTCTTTTTAAAAAAATCCGAAAAATATTTTTATTTTTGTAAAAAAATAAAAATATTCTCTTCCCCGCGATAACTAAATATGACATGGCCCCGCAGGAACAAGGATATAAGGAGGTTATGTGGGAAAAAATATGTGATTTAAACATCTTATATGGGAAAACCTTAAAACGGCCCGAGACGCCGGCCAGGCATCATTATAATAAAATTACCCTGAGCAGCAACCTTCAAACGTCTTTTTCGGTTTTCAACGCACCACGAAATTTAAATTTTAGAGGTGACTGCCAAACTAGAAATTTTGGCCCAGATCGAGGAGGGCAAAATTCTGATGCCACGGGAATACTGACGTATTTTGAGGACTTCAAAATTGAACCCGACAAAGAGTTGGGCCAAAAGGGCAGTTTTGCATTCACCTCTTTATTCTTTAAAAATAGAATAGGCACATATTTTGCCCTTCCTTTAAAGTATCAGGAAGTTCTATAGTCAGGGACAGACTTGAAGAAACGAGCGGGGAGGAGCCCCCAAAACATGCGATTACCTGGCAAATGGCTCGCAAACTTATTAAGTAATCGACAGCTGCAAGGCGTCGCTCTCGTCCTCCTGGCCGCCACCGCTTTTGGGATGTTGCCGATTTTGGCCAAAATAGCTTATGCCAATGGAACGGACCCTCTCAGCTTGCTTTTTCTGCGCTTCACCATCGCGGCCGGGATCATGGCCTCGATAGCTTTGCTTCGTAAAGCCGCCATCCCGCGAGGCCGCGGTCTGGTGACCTTACTGCTTATGGGCGGAGTATTTTACCCTGGTCAATCGATATGCTTTTTCACGGCCTTGATCTTTGTTTCCGCGGGTTTAGTCGCTCTGTTGATGTCTTTATATCCAATTTTCGTCACGATTCTGGCTATCGCCCTTTTTAAAGAGCACGTAACGCCCCCTAAATGGGTGGCCTTGGCCCTAGCGATGACTGGAACGGTTTTTACCATCGGACCGGTGGGTGGCGGCAGTCCTTTAGGCGTGGTTCTGTCTATATGTTCCGCATTCATTTATGCGACCTATATCGTGGCCGGCAGCCGGTCGGCCGTCAATACCACTCCCATGATGTCCGCCACCGTGATCATGGCCTCCGCCAGCGTGGTCTTTGGATTAATCGCGGTTGTTCGCGGCCTCCACTTACCGACGACCATAACCGGGTGGAGCGCGATTATGACTATAGCTCTAATATCGACCGTTTTTGCGCTGGTAGCGTTTTTAGCCGGTTTGGAACGAGTCGGCCCTACGAGCGCGGCCATGTTATCCTTGTCCGAACCGGTAACCGCCGTGGCTCTAGGGGCCGTCGTTCTGAATGAAGATTTACAGTTTTTTAGAGTAATGGGCGGGATATTGATATTCATCGCCGTAGTGATAATATCAAAGTTCGGCGGTTCGCCCCGGTACGAAAAAAATGGTTCGGACTTGTTGCCGAACCATCGCGGCTGATACTAATTTGCTCGCTCTTATCGCCAGGTAATTCGATATATATCGAGGTATAATGGTTCTCGAAAGTTTCTTCGTTTTAAAACATCATTGTCATTTCGAGGAGCGGCCACAGGCCGCGACGAGAAATCTCCAACACTACCAAATCACAATGAGATTTCTCCTTTCAGTCTAAATGATTGACTGGGGTGTTCGCGAATGAGCTGAGATTTTGACCGCATCATTCCGAAAAAACGTTCGAGCATCGCTATAATTGCAAAACCAGGAATTTGCCCCGGATCGAGAAGGGCTAGATTTTGAAGCCGGAGGAATGCGAGTGTATTTTGACGACTTCAAAATTGAGTCCGACAAAGAGTTGGGCCAAAAGGACGGTTTTGCAATTACCTCAATCAGCAAAAATTTTCCGGTCGATCCGGTACTTTTTCATGCGGTAATTCAGAAGTTGAGGAGAAATTCCTAGTATTTTTGAGGCCTTGGTCGCACTGCCATGGGCGGCTTCCAGCGCCCGTTGAATGGCTTTGATTTCGCTCTGGCTCTTTTCCGGTCTGGTATTTTCTAATTTGTTACGGGAGATGGAACTTATATTCGTCGGATCGAAATTTGTACTCCGGTATGATTCTCCTTCCAGGCCGGCTTTCAGTGGCAACTCATCAATTTGTCCGGCTTTATAACTCCATTTGGTTATATGAGTCGATAAATGTTGAATATCCATGGCCTCGTGATCATTGACCAGGTTAATGGCTCCCTCGATGACATGCTCCAGCTCTCGCGTATTTCCCGGCCATTGATAAAGCCTAAAAATGTCCAATACTTTTTCTGAAACTTCGTGGATATTTTTTCCTAAAGCCTGGTTACACTTGGTTAGGAAATGATTTATCAATAATGTCAGATCGTCCTTGCGCTCGCGAAGTGGCGGGATACGGATAAAAACCACGGCCAGACGGTATAGGAGATCTGAACGCATGCTTCCGCTTTCGATGGCCCAATGAGGGTCCGTGTTTACCGAACTGATTATTTTAAGGTCGATTTCCTTTTCTTCCAAGGATCCCACTCGTCGCACTTTTCGTTCCTGCAAAGCCCTGAGCAGTTTGGCTTGCAGGCCGATGGCCATGGAGTTGACTTCATCCAGTAAGAGAGTTCCGCCGTTAGCCAGTTCAAAGAGGCCTGGTTTATCTATCGATCCGGTGAAGGCGCCTCTAGATGTTCCAAATAGTGTGCCTTCAAGAAGATTTTCCGGGATAGCGGTGCAGTTCACCGCCACGAATTGTTTGTTTTTCCTCGGGCCGTGATTATGGATTGATTGAGCGAAAAGCTCTTTTCCGGTCCCGGTTTCTCCAAAAAGCATGACGGGAGATGGCGATTGCGAAGATAAGCGGGCGATTTCCTTGGCCCGCAAAAATTCCGAATTGTTCCCGATAATGTCTTCGAATCTGAATCGGGTTCCATTAGCCAGCTTTTTTTTCGGTTGCGGTAATGTAGCAATATTATCTATTTTGTATAACTGCCCTTTGGCCACGGAATCATACATTTGCTCGATGATACTGTAGTCCCTGATGTAGCAAATCACTCCGACAAATTGATTTTCTAAAAACAAGGGAAATACATTATGTATCGAATTCACGACTTTGCCTAGATGCGTCCGATAATAGCAGGCCAGATTTTCAATGGGTTTCTGAGTCCGGATACAGGTCATCATGGGGCTTTGACCTTCATCAACTCGATACAATTCCGTCACTCTCTTACCCAGAGCGTAGAAACGATCCAGAGCGTCAATTTTGGCTTGCGTGTTATTCATATAGACAATCTTGCCTTCAGTGTCGGATATGATGATGCCGTCATAAAAATCATCCGAAACATGCTTAAAGGAAATGCTACCGATATCGACATGAGGAAGTAGTCGAGCATCCTCAAACTTTTTCATTTCTTCTCCCTTGGCCAGGTTTATGAACTGGGCTTTTCACTATTAAGCATTTTTTGTTGAAGCTTCCCGTGGCAAGCCGAAGGGAATCTTCGCAATGTCCGGAACGAAATCTTTTTGGTTATTTGCTCGCTGACCCAGTAGCAAGCCATGGGGAATGCGTTCTCTTGCATGTTCATAAACGTGGCCTGACCATGATAATGACCGTCTGTACCACCAGCAAAGCTGATTAGCCCAATATACTATGAGGGGACTCTTATGTTCTAAGAAAAAAATTATAGGGATATATAAGAGGTGATTGCAAAACTGGAAATTTTGGTTCAGATCGCGGAGGGCGAGATTTTGAAGCCGCGGGAATACTGACGTATTTTGAGGACTTCGAAATTGAGCCCGACAAAGAGTTGGGCCAAAAAGGCAGTTTTGCAATCGCCTCGTGGATAAAAAAATTAGGATCAGTGCAATTTAAAATCAGAATCCTTCTCGGTGGTTTTCTTATACTCACCGTCTGGTGGGATAAAAAATAAAATTTCATCCCGAGGAAGCCGATTGAGGTTGCCTGCTTTTAATGTCGGAGACGCTTATAAAAAACCAACCGACATTATCCGATCTCACCCGCCTTTACCGAACGGGCAGACCGGAAAACGGCATTCGGTGCAGTTCAAGCATAGACCGCCGTGGGCCATGGCGGCCAAGTCGAGGCGAGTGATCTTTTCTCCGGCCAAAATCCTCGGTAAAACCAAGTCAAAAATAGTGTGATGGTGAAATAGCCCGCAGGCCGGCACGCCGATGATCGGCACATCTTTCACCTGGGCGATCAGCAACATGGCGCCCGGTAAAACGGCTGCGCCGTAGACCATCTCGGTGGCTCCGGCCAATTGGACGCCGGCAAAGGTCACGTCGTCAGGGTCCACGGACAATCCTCCGGATAATACCAGTAGTTCCGCGCCCTGATTTATGGATTCTCCGATAAGGCCGGCGATAAAATCCGCGTCATCCGGGGCATAAGCCACATTTTGAATTATGCAGCCGAACTGCTCCAATTTTGGTCTCAACACGTCGGCGAATCGATCTTTAATCAATCCGGAGTAAACTTCCTGGCCGGTGATAATCAAAGCGGTTTTGAACGCGGTCATTTTGCCGACCGAAAACACGCCGCCGGCCGCTTCAGCCACGGCCAAATCCACAGACGAACGAGAAATAATTAATGGAATGGCTCTGGTCCCGGCCAGGACCTCACCCTCATGGACTACGGTATTCGTATGCCGACTGGCGCACATGACGCCGTCCACCAAGTTAAATCTGGTTAACGCCTCGGTATTGACCTTGAATAGACCATCCCGGGCGGCCACCAGACTGATTTTCCCTTCCGACGGATTCGGCAGGTAAGTGACCCCTTCCCCGGCCAGGGCATTGGCTAAAAGCAACGCGGCTTCATCTTCGTGCAACATGCCAGGCGGGACATCCAGCACATATAAATGCCTTTTGCCCATTTGAGCCAGATGCGGCAGATCATGAGGTTTGATGACATGCCCCTTTTTAAAGGACGCCCCCTTGAAGCAACCGGGCTTGACCTCAGTGAGATCATGGGCCAAGATCGTACCAACCGCCTGATCCAGGCAGACTACTTTCCCGGCGCGATATCGGGAGACAGACTGGCACATATTCATTTTCCTCGCATCAAGTGGTTTGAGAAGGATCCAAATGATCAAATTCCCCAATTTTTTTTATCGATTCAAAGTAGGCCAAACCGCCGCAGACATGACATAACCGGCGCCCGGCATTTTCTACAACTCGACCATGGCGGATGGTGGCCCCGCAATTATTGCAGGTCAGTTTGGGGATATTGGCTCCCGGTAAGTCGTCAGGGTTTAGTTCCACTCGGACTTGTTCGACCTGAAAGAGTTCGGCGGCGGCCAAAACCTGGTATGCGGCCACTTCACGATGATAGGTGTTCGGAATTTCGGGGAAGACCTCCGTGGCTTTAGTCCGGCAGTCTTCTTTCACCGCGATCCGATAGGCCAATCCGTCAGTCAGACGGACGAAGGTGGCGGCCATCAACCCAAAATCCCTGAACTTCAGGGAACGCCGACCAAGCTTGACTCCAGTGACCGTGGCCAGGGCATCAGCCAGACACCGGTCGATTTCCACATAAATTATTACTTTTTTGATATTTCGATCGTTCAGAGGGGCTTCAAAACCCAACAGCGCCAGGCCCAGGATTCCCATGCGGACTCCCAGCACCTGCCCGGGGCAAATATGGCCGTGAGCGCGACCGGCCGAGGCTAGTAATTCCTCGAATAACCCGTTCATAATGCTACCTTTAACATATTTCTAGGGCCAAAAAAAGCCGCAAATGTAACGGTAGATTAATTATCTACCCCCCTTTCCGATTAGTCAAGGGATCATTTTTGTCATAAATCCACGGACGGATCGTAATAGACTAAAGGTGATACAGGTTCGGAGCAGTTGACGATATAGGAAGTTTTATTAAAATTTTTTCCGCCACAAAGTCGCCTCATGACGGCTGCAGGAGGCCAGCCGTGGGTTTCAACCCACGGATTGGTTAACCGCTACGCGACAAAATGTTATAGTGATTCTTGAGGTTCCTCGTATTGAAGTATCATTGTCATTTCGACCGTAGGGAGAAATCTCCATTGTTTTCTAAGAAGGTTTACTATCCGACTAGCTCCCAAGCTGGAGCTTGGGAACCAGGGGAAACCCGTTCTCATGAATGATTTCGTCGGAGATTTCTCTTCGCGGCTTGCCCTGGCGCACCGAAATGACAGTATCCACGCCGTTGGGAGTCAAATTAGAGCAGCCTGAACCGGCCCCGAAATGCTGTTTTTTAAAAAGAACGACCGGATAACGTTGAGATGCTTTCCATTTGATAATGGCAGGCAACAATGTGTTGTGGACCGACGATCATGGGTATAGGAGCGTGTGACCGACATTTTTCTTGAACCACGGGACAGCGGGTGTGAAATTCACAGCCGCTTGGGCGAAAGAGCAGACTGGGCACTTCACCTACTAATTCGACCCGGTCCCCGTCATCATCCGGATCCGGAATCGGGTTGGCCGAAAGCAGCGCGTGGGTGTATGGATGCCGCGGAAGGGCGAAGATCTCCTCTGTCGGTCCTATTTCCACAAACCGACCCAGATACATAATGGCCACCCGATCGCTGATATGACGGACCACCGCCAGATTATGGGTGATCGCCATAATGCTGACTCCATAATCCCTTTGCATTTTGCCCAGCATGTTTAGGATATCTCCCTGAATGGACACATCGAGACCGGCGGTCGGCTCATCGGCGATAATAACCTTGGGCGACAAAGCCAAGGCTCTGGCCAGACAGACCCGCCTAGCCTGTCCACCGCTGAGTTGGTGGGGATAACGCCGGGCAAAGTGACTCGGCAAACCAACCAAATCCAGCAATTCATGAACTTTTCCGGTCATTTTTTTCCCGGCCAGGCCATGAATCTTGAATGGTTCCGCGATAAGAGACCCGATGGTCATCCTGGGGCTGAGACAACCAACCGGGTCTTGGAACATCATGGCCATATCGCGCCGGAACCGTTTGAAATCCGCATCGGTCCGGCCGATCAATTCTTCGTCTTCAAACAGGATATTGCCATGATAAGGTTTGACCAGGCCGATAATGCTTCGACCCAAGGTAGTTTTACCCGAGCCGCTCTCACCGACCAGTCCGAATGTTTCTCCCGGGTTGAGATCAAAAGAAACGTCACAGACAGCTTCGATGTAAGCAGGAGTTTTTTTATCCAAAATGGTTCGAAATACTCCCCGGGTTTTGAACCGGACTATTAAATTACGAACGCTGAGCAGTGATGACATGGATAACAGCCTAGTTTATATGGTGACAAAGAACCTGATGCCGTTCGCCCAATCGAAGGCGTTCCGGTCGTTTGGTACGACAGATATCCTTGGTTTTGGGACAACGTTCAAAAAAAATACAGGCTTGTGGTGGATGATAAAGGTCGGGCAGATCGCCTTTGATCGTCGGCAGGTCCCGGCGGGCTTCTTTTATATTCGCGGGATCGCATTCCAAGAGAAGTTGAGTATACGGATGCCCGGCCCGATGGAAGATATCGCGAACCGTGCCTTCCTCGACCACTTCCCCGGCATACATGACCACCACGTACTGGCACAATTCGGAGATCATCCCCAGGTGATGGGAAACACAAACAATGGAACAGTTAATATCTTGCTGTAGTTGCTTAAGCAGGCTGACGATCTGGGCTTCCAGCGTGACGTCCAGAGCCGTGGTCGGTTCATCGGCGATGAGGAGCTTGGGCTTGGCCATGAGGGCCATGGCGATGCAAATCCGTTGGCGCATTCCGCCGGAAAATTCGTAGGGATAACATTGCAAGCGGCTTTCCGGGTCGGGGATGCCGACTCGAGTCAACATTTCGATGATATGCTCCCGCTTATTCTGCTTCGAGGCCGAAGATCGATACTGGATATCCATCATCTGTTGCTCGATGGTCAGCACCGGGTTCAAGGCGGTCATGGGGTCCTGGAAAATCATGGATATTTCGGAACCGCGCAGACTTCTCAATTCACTAGTGGATAAATTCAGGACGTTTTTTCCGTTAAATGAAATCAAGCCGCCTTTCATCACCGCGTTATGAGCCAATAATTGAATTATCGCCGCGGCGATGGTGGATTTACCGCAGCCGCTTTCCCCGACCAACCCCACAATACTGGCGGTAGGAACATCCAGACTGGCCTGGCGGACCGCTTGCAGCGCGCCACGCTCGGTAGTGAAGTCTATTGATAGATCCCTGATTTCCAGTATATTTCCGCTCATGACTTTTTAATGATCCTTGTTGAGTTTGGGGTCAAAAATATCCCGGAGTGATTCGCCTAGGAAAGTGAATCCCAAAGTGGTCAAGACCAGGGGTAATCCTCCGGCCACGACCAGCCAGGGTGTATTGCGGATGAAGGAATAACCTTCGTTAAGGATACTGCCCCAGCTTGGCGTGGGCGGACGAACGCCCAAACCGAGAAAACTGAGCCCGGCTTCTATAGTCACTACAACCGGAATGTCCATACTGGCCACGATGAGCAGTGGTCCGATCACATTGGGCAGCATGTGAAAGAATAATACCCTCGGCATCCCGGCGCCCATGGCCCGTTCGGCCAGAATAAATTCATTATTCTTCAAGGCTTGGGTCTGAGTCCGGACTATACGGCCATAGACCGGTATGGATGTGGCCACGACGATCAATATGACGGTCTCCAGGCTTGGACCGACGATGGTCACTACCGCTAATGCGAACATTATGGTGGGAAAAGAACGGACCGTGTCGAAGAGTAAGAGAAGGGCATTATCCAACCATCGAGGGCCGTAGCCGGCCAAGAGACCCAGCAGAAGACCAACCAGCAAAGCCAGGGCAATCGAGGTCAAAGCCACTTTCAGGGCAATACGGCCGCCGTATATGATCCTCGAAAAAACATCCCGTCCCATTTGGTCCGTGCCCAGGAAATGATTCAATGAAGGAGAATCCAAACGTTGTTGAAGGTCCATAACCAAAGGATCGTGAGTGGCGATAAAATTGGCAAAAATGGCGGACATCACCATCACGAAGACCAGGATCAATCCCAAAAGGCCCAACGGGTCGTGGATAATGTGGCGAAAAAATCTTTTAAGGGTGGCAATTACACCATCGTTTGTTTGGGTAACGGTCATAATTCTATCTCTTGGGGACGTACCAAATATCGAAGGTAATCCGAAATACGGCCGACGGTCCGGCCAAGGTCGACTTACAGGCCATGCCTGATCCGTGGATCAAAAAGGGCCGAGATCAGGTCGGCCATGGTTGTGGCCATGACATACAGAATAGTGGTTATCAAAACCGATCCCATGACCACCGGATAATTGCGGGAAGCCACCGAATCGAAGATCAACTTACCGATGCCCGGCCGCGCAAAAACAATTTCCGCGAAAACAGCGCTGGATAACATAGACCCGATGCCCACGCCCAGGATGGTTATGGTTGGCAGGATCGCCAGGCGTAAAGCGTAACGATAGGTCACCATGTTTTCCGGCAAACCGAAAGCCCTGGCGGTGCGGATGTGGTTTTCACCCAGCACTTCCAGCATTGAGGAACGAACCATCCGGGCGATATAGCCGACCCATCCGAGGCCGACCGCGAAAGCGGGCAATACCAAATGCCGGGCTTGATCCCAGATATCCCCTTCCCGGCCAAGTCCGATAGCCGGAAACCAGCGCAAGTTGACCGCGAAAATCAGGAGAGCGTAAATAGCCACCACGAATGAGGGTATAGCAATCGTGCTCACCGAAATCAGGCCCATGAACTTGTCCACAAAGCTGTTTCGTCGCAAAGCCGAAAAGCATCCCATGGGAATACCGACAATAATAGCCCAACTCAGCGATGCGAAAATAAGAGTGATGGTGTTGGGCAACTGTTCGAAAACCAAGGTTGCAACCGGTTGCTTGGAAAAAACATCGATCCCCAGATCGCCGGTCACGAGATTGAAGAAAAAACGAGCGATTTGAACTATCAGGGGTTTGTCCAATCCCAGGCTTTGATGCAGAGCCGCCCTTATTTCCGGGGTGGCGCGCGGACCAAGGAGAACATTGGCCGGATCACCCGGGACCATGTGGATCATCAGGTAGAGTAGCACCACGGCCACGACCACGATAATAATTCCCAATCCGGCTCGTTTTAAAAAATAGAGCAACATGATCTATTCCACCGAAGTTGAACATGCAAGAGAGCGCCTTCCCCGCAGCTTGCCAGGGGGTTAGCGAGTAAATAACAAAAAGATTTCGTTCCTAACCTATCGTAGATTCCCCGAAGCGTGCCGCGGGGCGCTTCAACCGGCCGACACCTTCGTAAGGCGGTGGATTTCGGGCTTTTTTGGTCTGTCCGGCCGGCAATCCAAGGGATAGACTGATCGTTTCGATGATTGCCGGACCAGACTGGACCACAGACTCAATTGTTGAAACAAGGGGTCTGGAGAGAATCCATCAATTATGCGCTTTTGAAATACCGCAACAACGGCAGGCCGTCCGGTCGGAGGGCGGGCTTGATATCATTGCGGAATATCACGGGAACTACTTCATTGGTGATAAAGGTATAAGCGCCGCTTTCTTCCATCAGGTCCTGCATCCGTTGATACATTTGGCCTCGTTTGGCGATATCCAGTTCAACCGCGGCTTTTTGGTGCAAACTGTCATACTCCGGGTTGACCCAGCGTTCCCAGTTCCATATACCGACTTGTTCCTTGGTGAACCATTGGAGGGTATAATAGGGGTCCGGCGCCGTGGAGAAACGGTTGAGGATCAACTGGACTTTTTTCCAGCTGTCGCCTTTGGATTGATCCCCTAACGACCAGAAAGTTCCGGAGTCGTGCATATTGATCTGCAGCTCTATCCCGGCGGCGGCTAGGGAGGCCTGGATGACTTGGGCAGCGGTAACCCAAGTGGATTTGTTTAAAACATCCAGGGTGAGTTTCAAGCCTTTGGCATGACCAGCCTCGGCCAGAAGTTTCTTGGCCTTTTCCACATCGGGCTTGTCCGGGGTCAGGTTCTTTTCCCTGTGGCCCAGCAAACCCGGCGCGACCATACCGGTGGCTCGTTTGGCGGCGTCAAAATAGGCCGCCTTTAAAATGGCTCCGACATCCAATGCAGACTGGACGGCTTTGCGTATCTTGATATCTTTCAATACTTCATTTTCGGTGTTCATACCCAGCCAGACATAATAAGTCGAAGGTCTGGTAAGGACCGTGCTGTTGGCCGGAGGTTTGCTCAAGAAATTCCCCAGGGATTCCAAACTGATTCTGGTGTAATCGACGTCGCCGGCTTCAAAGGCGATTTCCGCCGTTTTTTCATCGTCCATGACCAGCATATGGATTTCATCAAAATCAGCCGGAGGCCCGTTCCAGTCCGGGTTACGCACCAGAACCGTCCGTTCTTTTTGTTTCCATTCTTTAAACTTATACGGGCCGGAGGAACACGGCGGCGTAGTGAACGTGCCGCCTGCCTTTTCGGTGGCTTTTTTGGAAATAATATTACAGGCCATGTAGGGCAATGCCACCATCCAGAAAGGCTGAAAGGGCTCTTTCAGAACGATGACGCCGGAATATTTGTCCACGATATCCACATTCGTGAAAGGTCCGAGGTCACCCTTGAGTTGAGATTTCAATTTAGGATCCAGGTGACGCTCAAAGGAAAATTTCACATCTTCCGTGGTCATCTCGCCAAAACCGTCCGTGAATTTAACCCCGGGTTTTAGTTTGAATTTGATGTGCGTGGGATCCACTTGTTCTATACTTTCGGCTATTTCAAGCTGCCAAGCCCACTGTTCGCCGGGTTTGAAGGAAATCAGCTTGTTATAAATAGCCGCATTGGCCGTTTCTTCCGGAATTCCCGACATGATTGCCGGGTCGAAACTGGTAATACCCATGTATTCCCGAGTTCTAAGAATCTTCCGTCCACCTGCCCAGACGATTTCCGGAGCGACCATCATGGCCGCGCCCAAGGCGGACGCCTGTAAGAAATTTCTTCTGGTCATCCCCATTTTTTTTCCATTACTTTTGTCCGACATTGAACTCATCCTCCCTTCGGTGTTATGTAGCGGCGCGTTTTATTGTCCCGAATGCCTTTTTAAATAAAATCCCTTGGTATGCTGGTTGTCCAGGTTTTGTGGAATACATTCTGCTCGCCTTCATAGGCATCCAACTCGACCTCGATAAAAAAATTGGTTTGATCCGCCCACATTTGCGCCCGGCTTTCGCTTCTGACCTGCCACTGTCCGCGGCCCATGGCCATTGACCAGTGTGTCGACATCCTGGCGCTCAACGGGTCGTGGGGTAAAATTCGAAAAGTTTCCTGTCCGATCAGGCTGGTCATCAAACCGTGGGTGAGGATAACCCGCTCCCCATAATCATCCACGTACCTGATAATCACCTCCCCTCCGGCTGGTTCTTCTTTCGTGAACTTGCTTTCCATGGACCAATGGACACCGGATGGGCGCGGCCACTCAGCCATCAAGGGCGGCGCCGAAACCGGCGGTTGAAATGGTGAATGGTCATGGACTATATCTTGTCTAACCGGCAGCTTTAAAAAACTCTGGCCGGTAAAAACCGTCAATGTGGTTTCCTCGGGAGAGGGCCAGACCCAAGGCCAGTAAGCCGTGGAGATGGATAAACGCAAGCGGTGGCCGGCTGGAAACAAGTTGGCGCAATCATTGATTCGAATTTTAGCCTGGTAGCGTCGACCCGGCTGCAAGTATTCCGGCTGCTCATGGCTTTTACAATGGGTTAGATTTAAAATTCCATGGGTGACCAGGGTGGCCGGACCGTCCGGCCGGACATCTGATATCCTGACCGAGATCAAAGCGTGGGGACGATCGACGCTGAAAGTCAAATTCAACGCCGGTGTTCCGAATAAAATCAGTGGTTTGTCCAGGGGAGCGGTTTCAAAGACCAGGGAACCGGCATCGTCCATATTCTGATCCAGGGGTAACTCGGCCCCGGTGCCCATGGGAAAGAAACGGCCGCAGGCGGCGCCGGTGTTCTGAGGTGAACAAATACTTAGTGCTGTTTCCTGATGAGCTTCAAGCCCCAAGGTCTGATCATTCAGATAAAATATCCGGTCTTCACCGTCGATCGGCGGCCAATCCTTATCGCTGATCCAATGCCCTGGCCGATGGTCATAATAGCTTCGCGGCGGAACGGTATCTTGCAGATAGACCCGCAGCTTGGGTTCGGCCATGATCCCGTTATCCCTGCCCTTAAGCCAATAATCCCACCACCGAACCGCCTCTTGCAGAAAACCGATGGCCGGTCCCGGGAACGCAAAATGAGGATACCTATGGCCCCAAGGTCCAATCAATCCCTTGACCGGACATTGCAGACCGTTCAAAAGATCCGCAATGGCATTTGAATATCCGTCGGCCCAACCGCCCACGGCGTAAACAGCCGCCTGGATGGCCGAGAAATCCTCACAGACCGAACCATGCTTCCAGTAGTCATCCCGGCGCTGGTGCCTGAGCCAGTTTTCCGCCAGAACAGGCATGTTCTCCAAGCGATGAAGCCACATATCCCGCCAGGATTCCCCGACTAACAGGGGATCGGGCGGGCGGGAGGAGTAGGCGATCATGGTGGAGGACCAACTCAAGTTGTTGTTGAGCAGACAGCCACCCATATAGTGGATATCATCGGCGTAGCGATCGACCGTGGAACAGATGGTTATTATCGCTTTCAAGGCCGGGGGTCGCCGGGCGGCAACTTGCAGGCTGTTGAACCCACCCCAAGAAATGCCCATCATTCCCACTTTACCAGTGCACCAAGGCTGGTTGACCAACCATTGGATGACTTCCAGGGCATCGTCTTGTTCCTGTTTCAAGTATTCATCATGCATCAGCCCTTCTGATTCGCCGTTGCCTCGCATGTCCACTCTGACACACGCGTAACCATGACCAGCCACGTAGGGATTTGTCAGGGCGTCTCTCTCCGCGGTACCGTCACGTTTCCTATAAGGAAGATATTCCAAGATTGCCGGAACGGGAAGCTGGTCGGAATCCGCCGGCATCCAAATACGGGCTGCCAGACGCGTCCCGTCCGCCATGGTAATCCAGCAGTTTTCTATTTCTTTTACTGCCAATGGAGGTTGTTCTATAGTTGGCATTTGTAATTCCTTATTTGTTAAGATGAGCAGAAGGTCGGACGTAGGAATATAGAGCAAAATACGGACCAAAGATCAGACAAGCCCCTCCTGAAATTATAAATTGTAACTTTATAAAATATAGCAAATTTATAATTGTTCTCGTAAGGAGCTTCAAGACTCGAACAATATTTCGGCGTTTTTTTATTGTTTATAATTCCAATTTCCAATAAACAGGAATACCCAAATTCACCACTTTCGAGCGTCGAGGCACGTAACTCCTGGCTGCAACGCTCGTTTCCCGGCGGGAAGGTCCCGCACCCCAAAACCCGCTCGAACCCGGGTAACTATTCAGTCCAGCGCCAATGCTCACTCGTCGATGGCTCCGGGCACCGCCCGGTGGCTCCTCGACGTATGGTGAATACGCCTGCGGGCCAAAATCGGTCCAACTTCGCGTTTCGCCTAGGATTTACGCGCCCTATCCGCGATTTGATAGTGTATTTATGAATATAAAAATAAAAAGAGGATTGCCAAATCAGGATTTTCATTCCTTATCAGTCGTCGTTGAAACCGTGGGTTTTAAGCAAAGCATAAAGTCGGGATACGGATAGCCCGGACATCAAGCTGGCTTTTTGCCGGTCACCCTGTGAACGGGCCATCAACTCCTTAAGATAACGATAATCCATGTGTTGTCTATATTGGCGTATGTCGGGCAGTTCTGTCTGGTTGGAATCAGGTAACCGGTCGTCCGGTGTATTAGAGCATGTTGGTTCTCCGAGGGATTTTTGAGTCCAGCCGATCCGGATGTAGTCCGGCAGGTGCTGGATCAGCAATGTCGGTTCATCCGAGGCCGTGGTAAAAGCCACCTCCAGAACGTTAGCCAATTCGCGGACATTTCCCGGCCAGTGATAACTGGCCAAAGCCCCAAAAAAATCCGACGACGCGCCCTTGGAACCAAGCATTTTATTTCGGCCCAGGCGCATTAAAATGTGCATGGCAATCGTTTCGATGTCTTCGGACCGGTCGCGAAGCGGCGGCAAATGTATAGTCAAACAGCGGACACGAAAAAGCAGATCTCGACGGAAATGGCCTTGATTCACCAGATGATCCAAGTCTTGATTGGTTGCGGCTATCAAGCGGAAATCACTTGTTTCCTCCCGACAACCGCCCACCGGCCGAAAACGTTTTTCCTGCAACACCCGTAAGAAAGATCGCTGAATCGTCAGGGGCAATTCGCCGAGTTCGTCCAAAAAAAGAGTGCCGCCATCGGCCATTTTGATCAGTCCTTGATGAGACGTCTGAGCCCCGGTAAACGAGCCCCTTTCATGCCCGAAAAGAATACTTTCCACCACGGTTTCCGGCAAGGAAGCGCAGTCCACTACAACCATTTCATGGTCGGCGCGCCGGCTGTTGTCGTGGATCGCCCGGGCGAATAATTCTTTACCCGTGCCGGTTTCTCCGGTTATCAACACGTTGAAATCCGTCTCCGCGGCCTGGGCGACCTGGTCCAGGCAGGTTTGTATGGCCGAAGATGCACCGATGATCTTTTCTCTATTGAGCGCTCGCAACCCATGGCGCTGGAGTTTTTTTTGGCGGTGTTCCAAGGCGCGTCGCAGGGCCAAATTGGTTCTTTCCAAGCCCGAAGTTTTCGTCAGATAATCCCAGGCTCCACATTTAATCGCCAGCGCGGCCCCCGCGGCATCGCCCATACCGGTAATGATGATGACTTCCGGACAGTTATCCTGACATTTAATACTGGATAACATCTCCAAACCGCTGCCGTCCGGAAGATTGACATCCAGGATCACCAAATCGATCCCACCGGCGCCGACCATGGCCAAACCTTCCTTTAGATTGTGGCGAAATTCCGCCTCATGCCCGATGGTCTCAGTCAGGTCGGTCATCATATCGCAGAATATGGGATCGTCATCAATTATAAGTATTTTCACCGAGTTACTCCCTATGCCGCGTGGTCGATCTCACTTTAGGAACGCGCTCGCTCCCATGTTCAATAAATCTAAGTCTCCAAGGCTCGACGCACCATTATGGATAATTCTTCCATGATCAACGGCTTAATCATAATACCTTTGATTCCCAACTGCAGTAGCTGATCAAAGTTTAGATCATGATCATTGCCGGTGGTAATAAGCGTCGGAATTTTGGGCCGAACCTTTTTGAATTCCCGGACGAGGTCCACTCCCGTGAGCTGAGGCATGATCTGGTCGGTGATGATCAGGTGATATCTGTCCGGAGAAGCAAGGAATTTTTCAATAGCTTCCGGCGCATTATAAACCTTTTCCACTTGATAGCCCAAATATTCCAGCATTTCGGCATTTATATCCAAAAATGACCGATCGTCGTCGATCATCAGTATCGATTCATGCCCGGTCGGCAGATCGACGGGCAGCTGCCTGATCACCTCGGAAGGATTGATGACCACCGGCAAAAAGATGTTTACCGTCGTTCCAACGCCTATCTGGGATTTGATTTCAATTCGACCGCCATGACTTTGCACAATTCCGTGGACGACCGACAGACCCAATCCTGTTCCTTCGCCGACCTCCTTGGTGGTGAAATAAGGCTCGAAAATGCGATCTTTAATTTTGGGGTCTATACCCAGACCGGAATCACTAACCGTCAGTTTTGCCCATTTTGCCGGGCCGTTATTATCCGGTTCGGGTTGAGGGCCGGAATAGTCTTCAACTATAGTGAGCGCTATTCGCAAAAGGCCGCGCCGGCTGACCATCGCCTGAGCGGAATTGGTGCAAAGATTCATTATTACTTGCTGAATTTGGATCGGATCGGCCATGATTTGTCCGATGGATGGGTCAAGCTCCTGCCGGATTTCGATGGTGGATGGCAAGGAAGAGCGAAGCAGCTTTATGGTTTCCTTAATGATCGGCGCAATATTGATCGGCCTCAGATCTTGCTCGGAATGACGACTAAAGGTTAAAATCTGACGGACCAAGTCCTTGGCCAGGGTGGCGGCTTTGAAAATCTCCTGTAATCGTCTTTTCGTTTTGCGGCCTTCCTGGGTATCCAGCAAAGCCATTTGAGTGTATCCCAGGATGGAACCGAGGATGTTGTTAAAGTCGTGGGCGATTCCCCCGGCCAGAGTCCCGATGGCTTCCATTTTTTGAGCCTGTCGAAGTTGTTTTTCCAAACGATTTTTTTCGGCCACATCCCGAAAGACCAAGACCCCGCCCACAATTCGTCCATCCGCATCCCGGATAGGCGCGGCGCTATGATCGATTTGCCGTTCGAGGCCTTGTCGCGATATCAAAATCGTCGGTTTTCCCTTGTCCGGAACCTGTCCGTTTTTCAATGCCCCCATGACCATTTCGGTGACCGGTTGTCCGGATTTGGCGTCAACCGTAACAAAAACTTTTTCCAGGGGTTGAGTCAAAGCTTCCCGAGATGACCAGCCGGTAATACTTTCCGCCACGGGATTCATGCGCGTCACCCGCCCTTCGGCGTCGGCGGCAATGACCGCTTCACCGATGGAATCCATGGTAATTTTTAAATTCTCCTCACTCTTTAATAACGCTTCCTCGGTTCGTTTCCTTTCCGTGCTGTCGTTTACGGCGTCGATAAAGTACAAAGGAATACCTTCGGCTGACAGGACCAACGAGGAGAACATATCGACCCAGATGGTCGTTCCATTCTTATGGAGGTATCGTTTTTCCCTGGATATCATCTCCTGCTCTCCCGTCAAAGCTCGATGGATGACTTCCCGGGTGATGGAACAATCCTCAGGGTGGGTCACTTCCAACAAATTCAAACCCAGTATTTCCGTTTCCTCATAACCGAGAATATCGAGAAACTTTCTATTTACCCGGAGGAACCGCCCCCCGGGAGATACCTGGGCCATTCCCACCGCCGCGAGTTCAAAAGTAGCCCGGAAGCGTTGTTCACTCTCTTCCAGGGCCCTTATGGCTTCTTTTCGCAGCGAAATGTCCCGGGCCAAGCCCAGTATGGCGGGATGACCTTCATACTCGATAAGACGGGCGGAAAGCTCGACGGGTATGGTGAGCCCGGCGCCGGTGATTTGATAAGTCTCAAAAAAAACACGCTGGTTCTGCGCTATTTCCGCTAAATTTTCCTTGAAAGACTGGTAATGATCGGGGCTGATGATATCAGTCAGAGTCCTCCGCGACAGATCCTCTTTGCCTATCCCCAGCATTTCGCAGCCGGCCCGATTGATGTCCAGTAATCGCCCATCGGCTTCAAACACGATAATGGCATCGGTAGCGCTGTCCACCAAGGTTTGATACCGTTGCTGGGATTGTTTGAGCTCCAGTCCCTTTTGTTGGACTCGCCCCAGCATGCCCAAGGCCCAGGCCAATAGAAACGAAGCCAGAGCGGACAGCAGAGCCTGCACGCCGAACCGCGTCATGTTGCTCATGGAAAGTTCCAGCCACGCCCC
This sequence comes from Deltaproteobacteria bacterium, assembly GCA_015233515.1. Next base: position 51,113 of record JADFXS010000003.1, read on the forward strand.
GTTGCCTTTGGGATGGACGCTTAGTTTCCAATTCATATCGAAGACGGAAAGGTTATATCCATAAAATCCCGCGGACCAATTTTCTTCATTTTCAGGGATTTCCGTCGGGGACGAGTCGAAAATCCGTCTGCCTTCGACTTCGACTTTTATCCGGAAATCTTTCCGATTATTCGGTCTGACCGCCTGATCGATGACATTGGTCAGATTCATTGTGCCGGCAATCACCCCTTTCATGGTCACATCATCTCCATCCGGCACCAATATCGGAAACCATAGAGCCACTCCATGCCCACCGGTTAGATGAGCAATAGGCGCCGGGGAAAGGATGGATAAGGAAGCCCGGACTTTATCCAAGAGGTCCTGATCCAACGGTCTGGATCTCAAATCCAAACCGATCAGAGCCTCATTACGGCCCAATGGGCTGGAGACCATGGGCATCGACTCGCCGTCCAGATACACAATCACATCGTAACTTGGTGATTGATCAACGATCCTTTGGGCGTATTTCAAAAACGGTTCGCTACTTCGTCGATCGCTTGATTCACGCCACAGATTGGCTAAAAGGGCTAGACTGTTAACCCGCTCCCTGATGTAAACATCAATGCGCTTGGCCACTTCTTCCGCGGTGTTCGACGTCTGGCTTAGAATTAATTGATGAGTCAAGTCTTGGGCGTCACGCCAACCGAGGAAGTCGCCGATCAACAAAACCGAGAATAAAATCCAGGGCAGAAGCCTTAAAACTTTTGAAGAGAACCGGCTCCCGATATTTATTGGGAATTTACCAGGCAAGTAATGCTCCTTATCAAGGCAGACGAGTGGAAACCATGACTCAGCGGCGATGAACAAGGGTGATGTTCATAGTTCCTTTTCCATCAATGGTTAACCCCACAATACCAGTGTCCGTTCAATAATTTTCGTCATCAGCCACCGGACCTGGAACGG
>JADFXS010000064.1 GCA_015233515.1 Deltaproteobacteria bacterium
CCGCGGACGGGACCGTCCGAGTCCAGGAGTGCGCGGCGGCGGCGGGGAGAAGCATCATGTCGACCGCGATTAACGTTCCCAAGGACTGGAGGTTCGCGACGACAGTGAGAACCACCAACATCAAAAATGTCAGATGGACCGCGGTTCCTTGCCCGCTTACGGACCTCAAGAAACCAGGGTCGAAGCATTCGACGAGAAGCGGGCGATAGACAAGCGCCAGGATGACAAGGGTGACGGTCGTGATCGAGGCGACCAGAATCAACGCCGCGTCGTCCACCGCCAGGATAGTCCCGAAAAGCACGTGAATAAGGTCGATATTGCTTCCGCGCATGGAGACGATGAGGACGCCGACAGCGAGAGAAATGAGGTATAGAGCCGCAAAACTGGCATCCTCCTGCAAAGTGGTGAAGCGGGTAACCAGCCCGGCCAGGATGGCCACGGTGAGCCCGACCAGGATACCACCGATGGTCATGGCGTACAAGGAAAGTCCGGAAACAAGAAAACCCAAGGCCGCCCCCGGAAGCACCGCGTGGGAAAGGGCATCACCCATCAGGCTCAGGCGTCTTAAAACTAGCAGGACTCCGATCGGAGCACAGCCTAAGGCCAAAGCCAGGCAGGCGACCAGAGCATGACGCATGAAAACGAAGTCCTGAAAAGGCGCCAGGAAAAGATCAAAGAGCATCATCAGCGCTAAAACCTATCGCAGAACTCGGCCGAGTCATTCCAGGCTTCGGACATGGTTCTAGCGGATTGCAGGTTTTCGTTGGTTAAAACCGAATCGGTTTCACCCCAGGCGATCGGTTCGCGAGCAAGCATCAAGGTTCTGGGAAAGACGGCGCGGACCTGGTCGTAGTCGTGCAGCACGGCGATGATGGTGCGCTTCTCACTGTGCCACTGGATAACCAGGTTGAGAAGGTCCGTGGTGGTTCGCGTATCTATGGCGGTAAAAGGTTCATCGAGAATAATGACCGGGCTGTTCTGCAAAAGCATCCGGGCAAAAAGCACTCGTTGGAATTGTCCGGCCGAAAGGTTGCCTATCGGACGTTGCTCGAACCCGGCCAAGCCCACGGAAGCCAGGGATTGCCAAGTCCTGTCCCATAATTCGTCGGTCATACCTCCGAACATGCCGATACGTCGCCAAAGGCCGAGGGCCACGACATCCATGACGGTTATCGGGAAACTTCGATCGATCTCGGCCTGTTGCGGCAGATAGGCGATTTGGGAAGTCTTGAGACGGCCTCTTTCGATACGGCCGCCAAGGGGGGGCAGGATTCCGGTAAGGCCTTTAAGCAGCGTACTTTTGCCCGAACCGTTCGGCCCGACCACGGCGGTCATGGACCCGGCTTCGAAAACCCCGGATAAATGATGCACCGCTGGATGTCGGTCGTAGCCCAAGGTCAGATCGTGTAGAGATATGGAATCCATAGCGATTTCAGCGCTACCAGCCGATGGCCCAGGCGACGGCCAGCCAAAGCAAGATCGAGGCCCCGGCGGCCCAGGCCAGACGTCCCCAAACGCTCCAGCCCAGGGGCGAGTGCGGATTGTCGTGGGCCGGAAGAGGCGCCGGTCGGCTAGGAAGTGGACACGTATTTAAAATCGGCTGTAACTGAAAATTATTATCGTTCATCGTTTGTGAGTAAATGCGCCTATTCATGACAATATCGAATATATTCTAAGTTTTTCAAGAGTAATATAGTATTCCCTTTCTCATCTGTCAATGATAAATGATAAATATTATCTTTAGTGTCGGCTGGGATTGACACGAGACTATTTTATTGATAATAATTGTCAATTATGAGTGAGAATTCTTTTTTACCGCCGGATGAACTACGGCGCGTATTCAACAAAATCGGGCAGCGCTTCACCCCGCAACGCGAGGAAATTTGGCGGCTCTTTGAAAAGAGTGCTTCCGGCCTGACGATTTCGCAAGCCACGGAGCGCTTGGCGCCGCTGGGAATCGGCCAGGCGACCGTGTACCGGACCGTAAAGGCCTTGCAGGAGATGGGGTATCTTAAATGGGTCCATGACCTCGGCGGCGAGCATAGGTTTGTGGCCTCGCGGCCTGAACACTGTCATCTCCTCGTCTGCCGTTCCTGCGCCAAAGCCGTGGAATGCCCTGATTGCGATATCGCCACCATGGAAAAGCTGATCGCCATGCAAACCGGCTTCCTGGTGGAAGGACATCATCTCGAATTTTTCGGACTCTGCCCTGATTGTTCCAAAGAAAAGTAACCCGCCGTTCCATCAGAGGCGGTGTCCGCCTTAAACTTCGGGCGATAAATAGTGCGCCTGTTAGAAATTCAGGCCGGCCCGGTGTATATCCTTACCAAGGGATAAAGCTCGGAGGTGCGCGATGTCTTCAACGGAAAATATTCTCGAAGCCGCTCGGGTTTGGATACATGACAAGGGACGATCGACCTCCGGCTTGCGTATAGTCACGGATACCAGTAATTTCTGGCAGGTGGATGTCAACAGCGTCGTAGTCTTGGAACCCGGAGCCTATCTTGTTTACGGTCACGAAAAGGAAGGCCGATTCGGTTTGGACGATCAGGATAAATTCTGGGTTAAAAAAGCCATCGACCTGGCCACCGGACAGCGAAAGATATTAAAGCTGGACTATTCAGAACGATTTCGGATCAAAATCGGCTCCCGGGTTTTTGATTGTTACCGCAGCGCTCAAAAAGAGGCCCGGCTCCTGGAGTTGACCCGTGGCCTCCATCATTTCATGCAAGGTATTTCCGCTTCGGACGCCGTCGGGAACAACGTCCGGATAGTTGATTTTATTCCCGGGCCGACTTTCAGCGCCTTGATCGACGATTTGAACCTTCCCCATGAGGAATATTTCCATCGCGTCATGCCCCATATGCTGGACTTGTTCCGCCCCTGCGTGGCCGCCGTTGCCTATTTACATGAAAAGGGGGAAAAACACGGCGATGTTCGACGTGACCATCTGATTTATGGTCCGGATAATCTTTTGAGTTGGATCGACTTTGACTACAATTATCAGCATGGCGAATATATCGCCGGCCTGGATATGTTCGGCCTGGGAAACATCCTGGCCTTCATCGTGGGCGGCGGCGACCAGACCTTGCGCATCCTCCTGGAAACAAACCCGGAATCCGTGGATAAGTTGACCCCGGACGACATGAATATTGTCTTCCCCAATAGAGTTATGAACTTGAAACTGATCTTTCCACATATTCCGGATAGCCTCAACAATATCCTGAAACATTTTACCGCTCACGCTCATGTCTTCTATGATTCGGTCCGGGAACTTCTGGCCGATCTGGATTACGCCCGGAGTGAACTGGGGAAATAGGCATGGATAGTATACAATAGCCGTAGGTGCTCTTTCCGTGATTGGAGGTTCGGAGGCTTATGGACCCGCAAACCATATTACTGGCTGTGGATGATTCGGAGAGTTCAATCAAAGCGATCGATTATGTGGGACGGATTGTTGGTCATTGTCCCGGGTTCAAAGTGACGATCATGCACGTTATTGAAGACCCTCCCGAGGACTATTTCGAACATTCTCGGGCCAGGGAAGAATTTCTTGCGGAAAAAAACTTAAAAACCCAGATTTTCTTGGAACAAGCTAGAGATCGCCTGATCGAACACGGCTTAAATCCGAATCAGGTCGCTTTTCGCTCTCCGGTCAAATCGTGCAGCAGCATGGCGGCTTGCATTCTGGAAGAGCAGGAGGAAGAGAAGGCGGGGACCTTGGTGGTCGGCCGCCGAGGCATATCCAAATCCGAGGAATTCCTGTTCGGTTCGGTTTCCAACAAGATTATCCATTATGCCCGACACTGCACCGTCTGGGTGGTGGAGTAACTTTAGGAAAACCGAAAAATCGGTGGTGTTCCCGGGAAAAGACGACCGGTAAGGGATTCCCTTTTACGGTTTATCGTCGGTGAGATGATTTATCTGAACCCATTATCCGGCCTGACGTATAAGCCGCCGGGTTTGACCGAAGTATTAATGTTTAAATTCGGAGATTGACCATGTTTCGGCTCGACCTGCGGACCGTTATCCTTTCCACTTCCTTGATAATCACGGTTTTATCCGTGGGGATGAGTCTGTTATGGAAGCGCGACCGTAGCCGGGACATGGGTTATTGGGCTCTGGCTTATTGTTTGTCGTCTATCGGCGGACTGCTTTACAGCATAAATGATTTGATTCCATCTTTTTTTTCCACAATAATCGCCGTGATGTTTCTCTTGGCCGGATACGTTTCTCTTTATAAGGGCACGTGTCTGTTCCTTAAAATACAAAGGTCCATCAAACCGCTGATCATAGTGCTGTTTGCCACTTGTATTTCGGCCATCTATTTTTCATATGTCAATCTCAATCTCACATCGCGGGTCTTAACGGTTTCCTTGTCGATTCTCCTGGTTAACGCCGCCCTGGTTCAAGTAATCGGGGGGAAGGTCACCAGAGATAACTGGCCTTCTTACCTGATTCCCTTGATCTGCTTTATCTCGCCGATAATAGCCATGACCGCCAGGATGATTTTAACCATATCGGAAAATCTTCCGGGTGAGATTATGTCCAGTGGCAACTATCAATCCGTAACCCTTTTGATTCTCCCGCTGTCAGCGGCTGGTTCCATAATCGGTTTTACCAATATGTATGCGGCGCGAGCGACCGGTAATCTGCGTCAGAGCCAGGCGCGATACAAACTCTTGTTTCAAATGGCGAATGATTTGGTCATGCTCCATCCGATCTTACCGGAAGATTATTTGAACCAACCTTTCTACGACGTCAACGATTTGACCTGTCAGGTCTTGGGCTATACCCGCGAAGAAATGCTCTGCCTTACACCGCTGGATATTACCGACGCCGCGCAACAGCATTTCAATTATTTAAAAGCCAAGGCTCTGGCGGCCAAGGGCAGGCTGTTGAATGAAATATATTTCAAAACCAAAAGCGGTCAATTGATTCCCATGGAAATCAACACTAATGTCTTTGATTTCCAAGGACAAACCATGGCGCTGTCCATTGCGCGCGACATCTCCCATCGCAAAAAATCCGAAGAAGCGCTTAAAGAGAGTGAAGAACAATTTCGCGCCACTTTTGATTACGCCGCCTTCGGCATGGGATTGGTAGACACGGAGGGCTGCTTCTTTCGAGTCAATGAATCTTTTCGTAAGCTGTTGGGTTATTCCGATGAGGAACTTCACGGCAAGACCTTTAAAGAAGTTACTCACCCGGATGATTTGGCCATCAGTCTCCAATATTTTAATGAATTGAAATCCGGCCAAACCGATTATGTCTGGTATGAAAAGAGATATCTGCGCCGTGACGGAGTGACCATCTGGTGTTTGACGAGCGTTTCCGCCGTGCGGCGGTCGAACGGAGAGCTTATTCATCTGGTGTCCATGGTCCAGGATATCTCCGCGCGGAAGCAAGCGGAATGGGATCGGGACCGGTTGATAACCGAGCTAAGGGCGCTGGTCAAGGAAGTCCATCATCGAGTCAAGAACAATATGCAATCCCTGGTCAGTATGTTGAAACTGCAATTAAGACGGGAAAAAGACCCATTAGTCATTGAGGCGATACGGGAAAGCCAAAGTCGGATCATGGCCATGGCCCTGGTTCATGAATCCCTTTATCGATCCAAATCCTTGGCTCGGATCGGCTTTGAAAGGTATTTGGCCGGGTTAATACAGGCGCTGCGCAATTCCCTGACCTTTGGCGGTCGTGCCGTAAATATTCTTCTCGAAGTCCCACCCAAATTGACCATCAGCCCGGACCAGGCCGTAACCTGTGGGCTGATCTTGAATGAATTAGTTACCAATGCCTTTAAATATGCCTTTCCCGACGACCGGAAAGGGGAAATCCGGGTTCAGGTCCAAAACATCGGCTCCGGCCAAGTGGCGCTGACCGTGATGGATAATGGGGTGGGTCTGCCGCCGGGGTTGGATTTACGCTCCGCCGAATCCTTGGGGTTTTCATTGGTCAAGATGCTGGCGGAAGGACAGCTTAACGGTGAATTGCATGTTTCCGGCCGCAGCGGGACGGAATTCCGAATTGTATTCAGGCTCGACGACCTTTAAGGATCATAAATATGAATCAGGAAAGAATATTGATCGTTGAAGATAATCAAATAATCGCTTCTAACTTGCGCCTGGATTTGGAGGACTTGGGTTATGGCGTTGTGGGCCAGACGGCCAGCGGTGAAGATGCGGTTTGTCTAGCCGTGGAAGAAAGGCCGGATCTGATCCTGATGGACATTTCTCTCCAAGGATCCATGGATGGTATTCAGGCCTCCCAGGCTATCCGCGAACAGATTGAAACAGCCATCGTATTTTTAACCTCTTATGGTGAAAGTGTTATGGTTAAAAGGGCTAAAATGCTGGAACCTCACGGTTTTCTGCTTAAACCCTATTCCGGACCCCAACTCCAGGCCTCCATTGAAGTCGCTTTGTATAAGGCCCTTATAGACAAGGAACGACGCGCTCATGCCCAAGAACGGGAACGCCTGATCGCCAAGTTGGAGAAAGCGCTTTCGGAAGTGAAAACGCTCCGGGGATTCATCGCCATTTGCGCCAGCTGCAAAAAAATCCGAAACGACCAGGGATTCTGGCAGCAAATGGAACAATATGTCGAAGAAAACTCGGAAGTGTTGTTCAGTCATGGCATTTGTCCCGAGTGCGCCCGCCGATTATATCCGGAATATTTCCTGGAGTAAAAGGCATGAAGCCCGATCGTTCCGAACATCATGACCGCATACTGATCTCGGAAGCTGACGCCGTTATCGCCGCTGGCTTGGCGGCCGAGTTGGCCGCCCAGGAATATACCGTCTGTTCCGTGGCTATGACCGGGGAAGAGGCTGTATCCGCGGCTGAAAGAGAACAACCGGACCTGGTGTTGATGGACATTGTCCAGGACGGCAAGATGGACGGCTTCCAGGCGGCGGACTTGATTCGATCCCGCTGGGAAATTCCCGTGGTCTTTATCGTCGTCCGACCGGATGAAAACCACCGGAAACGAGTCCAGCTGATCGATCCTCTTAGTTATCTCTTAAAACCGGATCAAACGCGGAATATCGGCGCGACTATAAAAATGGTTCTTGATATCGCCAGGGCGGATTCACCAAGGAAACGGGCGGACGACGCCTTGACCGAGACCAACGAGGAATTTCAAGCGATGATCGATGCCTTGCCGGACCTGCTGTTCGAAGTCGATCGGGAAGGACATCTATATCGTTGTCATGCTTCATATCCTGAATTGCTTTATTTATCTCCAGACAAGTTTCTAGGACGATCCATCACCGAGGTCCTCCCTGGAGATGCCTGTAAAATCATTTTCGGGGCCTTATCCGAGGCGGCCGAGACCGGCAAGCATAACGGAGCGGTTTACTGCCTGAATCTGCCCCTAGGAATCAAGTGGTTCGAGCTTTCAATCGCGGCCAAAGGTAATCATAAAAATGCCAACAGCCGTTTTCTGGTTCTGGCTCGAGATATTACCCAGCGTAAAAACGCGGAAAAAGCCCTTGAAGAAAGTGAAAACAGCCATCGGGAATTTGTGGATACCCTCCCGCAGATCGTTTATGAAATCAACAAGGATGGTCGGTTTATTTTCCTTAACATGAAAGGTCTGGAGGCCTTGGGATATAACGCCGACGATTTGTCCCTTGGTATCACTACGGCGGATCTCCTGGTTCCGGAATCCCATGAACAAGCCGTCAAGGATAGAAAGAAGCTTTTGGACGGCGATACTCAGGTGATTACCGAACATCTGGTTAAAAAGAAAGATGGAACAGCTATTTCGGTAATAACCTATTCCAGCGCCATATTCAAAAGTGGTGAGTTTATTGGGATAAGAGGCGTGGCCGTCGATATAACCGATCGCCTCCGGGCGGAAGCGGCTCTGCGGGAAAGCGAGGCCCTGTACACCAAGCTGCTGGAGACCATCCCGGATCCGGTGGTCCGGACGGACCTGGAAGGTCGGATCCTTTTTATTAATGAGATTGTCTGCAAAATGGCCGGATACGATGTGGCGGAATTGATCGGTCAGAATTTTCTCAGATTCATAGCTCCGGAAGACCATGAAAGAATTATCAATAATTTTATATTGATGTTTGACCATAAATTGCCGCCGCAGGAATACCACATGATTTTCAAGGATGGGCGGAAGCGGCTTTTCGAAGTTCACGGAGACGTTTTACGCGATAAAGACGGCCATCCTTTTGGGACTGTTCATATTTGTCGGGACATGAACGAGCGTAAAGAGGTTCAAGAGGCGTTGCGCCGAAGTGAGGAACAATATCGGTTCATAACCGACAACATGCAGGAATCCGTCTGGATGTCGGACCTGAATTTTAAAACCACCTGGCTCAGCCCTTCCACGACACGGACTAGGGGATATAATTTAGAGGAATTTCAGAATTTGACTCTGGAAGACCAACTTACCCCTGAATCGCTGGCGAAGGTTATGGAAATAGTAGCCAATATCCTAACCTCGGAACGGCTGGCCGACATCCATCTGCAAATAACCGAAACGATGGAGCTGGAATTAATCTGCAAGGATGGTTCGACAATTTGGAATGAATTGAATGTCACTCTTCTGCGGGATGAAGAAGGTAAACCAAGCGGTTTACTGGGCGTGGCCCGAGACATAACCCAAAAGAAGAAAGCGGAAGAAGAAAGACAAAAACTCGAAGCTCAACTGCGGCAAAGCCAAAAAATGGAAGCCATCGGCACCTTGGCCGGAGGCATTGCTCACGACTTCAACAATATCCTGGCCGCCATCATGGGCTTCACCGAAATGACGTTGATCAATACTCCTAAAGGAACCACGGCGCGCCGAAATTTGGAACAAGTAATGAAAGCCGGCCACCGGGCCAAGAATCTGATCCAGCAGATACTCAGCTTCTGCCGTCGAACCGCGCAACCACGAAAGACCATCGAAATCGATTCTATCATCTGTGAGGCCCTTAAGTTTCTGCGGGCCACCCTGCCCACGACTATCGAGATCAGGCAGGATTTAAAAAAGAATTTGGGGGCCGTGTCGGCTGATCCCACCCAAATTCATCAAGTATTGACTAATTTATGCACTAACGCCGCTTACGCCATGCGCGCCGGGGGCGGCGTTTTGACGGTGAGTCTGTCCAACATCGTTCTGGAAGAAAATGCGTCGTCCCGCCTGAATAATCTACCTCCGGGCCTATATCAGCGAATCCTGGTCAGCGACACCGGACATGGTCTTGACCGGAACATTATGGAGCGAATATTCGAGCCTTTTTTCACGACCAAGGAACCGGGCGAGGGAACAGGAATGGGCTTATCCGTGGTGTACGGTATTGTGAAAGACCATGGTGGCGAAATTACTGTTGAAAGTGAACCTGGAAAAGGATCGACTTTTCATGTTTACCTGCCGGTAGTGAAGGATTCGGTAAAAAGTGATCCGCCGGAGGCGGCTAGGCCTTTGCCCACCGGAAATGAACACATCCTTTTTGTGGACGACGAGGAAGCTTTGGTTAGTCTGAGCAGTGAAATATTGGAACATCTCGGGTACCAGGTTACCAGCCGAACCTCCAGTCTCGAAGCGTTGGAAATGTTTCGGCATGATCCGGAAAAGTTCGATTTAATCATCACCGACCAAACCATGCCGCACCTGACCGGTATTGAATTATCCCAGGAGATCTTGAAAATCAGACCCGATAAACCAATCATACTTTGCACCGGATTCAGCCAGCAAGTATCGGCGGAAATGGTCCTCGACATGGGCATTAAGCGCTTGCTTTTGAAACCTTTTGTATTGAGGGACGTGGCCAATGCCGTCAGGTTGCTTCTGGATGGATCGAAATGATTTGTTTTTTTAACCGTGAATTTTTTCGCCCCTGATAAGATGAAGCAATATAAAAATCTAACGATGCAGGTGAAACAAGAGTTCCCGTAAGGCATTACGCGCCTCGTTTCTAGAAAGCGGCCGAGCGCATGCCCCATGGTTTGCCGCGGGTAGCTTTCCTAAATCCACCATCAAATCGCGGATAGGGCGCGTAAATCCCTGGCGAAACGCGAAGTTGGACCGATTTTGGCCCGCAGGCGTATTCACCATACGTCGAGGAGCCAAAATCGGGAAACGAGCGTTGCAGCCGGGAGTTACGTGCCTCGACACTCGCAAGTGGTGAATTAGGGCTTCAATTATGGCTTTCCTCCGCCGACTGATTGGACTATCATGGCCTGATGAAGCCTCACATTCTTCTTATCAACCCCTGGATTCATGATTTCGCGGCGTTTGATTTGTGGGCCAAACCCTTAGGTTTGCTTTATCTCGCCGCCATGCTCCGGCAGGCCCGGGTTGAGGTTCGTCTGCTGGACTGCTTGGATCGGGGCCATCCGGAAGCCGAAGCTCCTCGAATCAAGAAAGACGGCTTACCCGGCGCCGGTCGTTGGCGTAGGGAAATCATACCCACGCCGCCACCACTGGCCGATGTTCCGAGATATTTCGCCCGGTACGGCTGGCCCCTGGCGCTTTTTAGGCGGGAAGTCGCGGCCGGACCCAAGCCGGATTTGATCCTGGTCACTTCGATCATGACCTACTGGTATCCGGGAGTTACGGAAGCCGTGGGTATAGTAAAGGAAATTTGGCCGGATGTCCCAACGGTCCTGGGGGGAATCTACGCCACCCTCTGTCCCGAGCATGCTCGTAGACATTCAGGCGCGGATATTGTTCTAGCCGGCCCGGGAGAAAAGTCTTTACCTTCAATTCTATCCGGCCTGGCGGGAATCGATACCAACGGCCTCAAGGGCTGGGACTGGCGGAGCGTCTGGCCGGCCTTGGACCTGTATCCTAAACTGGATTTCGCGCCTTTGCTAACTTCCAGGGGATGCCCGGGCAAATGTCCTTATTGTTCATCACGGTTGTTGTTTCCTTTTTATACGCCTCGGGAAACCAGCGACGTAGTTTCCGAAATCGAAGACCGTTACCATCGCTGGTCCATAAGGCATTTTACTTTCTTTGATGATGCTCTCCTCATCAGGAGCGAGACTCATTTGATGCCGATTTTAGATGAAGTTTGTCGCCGGGATATTCGGATTTCCTTCCATGCTCCCAACGGTCTGCATGTCAATCTGATAACCAGGGAGTTGGCGGCACTCATGTTCCAAGCCGGTTTTAAAACCATTCGTTTGGGCTTGGAGAGCTTGGACCCCGAACGGCAATCCTTACTGGGCGGCAAAGTTTTACCCGGAGATTTCGAAGCCGCGGTCAGTCGTTTGCTAGAGGCGGGGTTTGCTCCACATGGTATCGGGGTCTATATCCTTTGCGGTTTACCGGGACAGGACCCGGCTGAACTTCAGGCCACGGTGGAAGTAGTGCGCGCGATGGGAGTCCGGCCTTACTTTGCCGAGTATTCACCACTGCCCGGGACGGCTTTGTGGGACCAGGCCGTGGCTGCTTCACCCTTTGATTTATCCGGGGAACCTCTCTACCAGAATAACTCATTTTTCCCTTGTCGCGGTCCCGGGTTTTCCTGGCGGGAAATGTGGGAGTTGAAGAGAGAGGCAAAAACTTTTTGGGTGAAGTGACTGGAAACTGTCTTTAGCGCATTTCAGTCATTTCCGTCCAAAACAGAGCGCACCTTGTTCAGCAGATCGTTCAATTGATACGGCTTCCCGATATATCCGGCCGCCCCGGATTTCAAAGTCTCCTTGACCTGTCCGTCGTTAGGGTATCCGCTGGCAATTACTACCTTGGCTGATTGATCGATCTTGATAATTTCGCGCAAACATCTATGACCACCCATGCCGGGCATACCGATGTCCAAGATGACCAAATCTATCTTTTCTCGCCGGGCGATGAAAGCTTCCAGCGCCTCCTCGCCGCTAGTGGCGGTAATGACTGTATAACCGAAACGTTGGAGTATATGAGACGCAAAACCTCTGATGGCCTCCTCATCGTCCGCAAGAAGGATGGTCTCGGTTCCCCCTATTGGCGATTGAGCTTTCAATGAACCCGCCGGAGACACTTCCTTTTGCTCGATGGCGGGGAAGTAAATT
>JADFXS010000674.1:0-1574 GCA_015233515.1 Deltaproteobacteria bacterium
GGTCCGGGCCGGCGCAAGGCTTTGCTGACCGGTTTCGGTTCCCTGGAGGCTGTCAAGGCCGCCGGTATCGAGCAGATCTCGGCGATCAAGGGAATGACCAAGGAAGCCGCGGAAGCCGTTTTCAGATATTTTCAAGAACAGGAATGAACCTGCCAGCGAGCGCATTCCTCAACGCTTGCCGCGGGGAGCTTCAATATTGTCGTTTCTTATAGGTATTACCTCATGAGCCGTAGGGTCGGCGTCTCATGAGGTGATGTTCGCGCCGCTCGGTTCCCATAGTTTGTTATTCTTAAATCACCGGATTCAGACCGTCAATTTAACGATTTCGATCTATAGCTGTTCCACAATCGCCTGTATCGCCCGGGAAAAACCGGAATCCGGGCTGGACAGGACAAACGGTTGACCATGATCGGCGGCCGGGACTACTCCCGGGTCCAGGGGGACGGCGCCGAGAAAGGGCAGATGCAGGGACTCGGCCAGCAAGCGACCGCCGCCGTGACCGAACAAATCGATAGCTTTTCCGCAATGAGGACAGACCAAGCCGCTCATATTTTCCACCAGGCCGGCCACTTCCATGCCGACTTTGGCCAGAAAACGGATGGATTTCCGCACATCGGCCAGGGATATTTCCTGGGGGGTGGTGACTACGATGGCTTTGGCGCCGGGGATGGTGCGGGCTATGGCCAATGATTCATCTCCGGTGCCGGGTGGACTGTCGATGAGCAGATAGTCCACCCGGCCCCAATCCACATCGGCCATGAACTGGCGGATGGTGTTCAGTTTTTTGGGACCACGCCAGATAACCGCATCGTCCTGATCGTTCAACATGCTGTCTATGGAAATTACCGACAGATTGGGGCCATGGGAGTGCGGGGCCAGGGTCCGGTCCGGCTTGACCGCCAGCTTGCCGGTCAAGCCCAACATCCTGGGAACACTAGGGCCGTGAAGATCCACATCCAAAAGGCCGACCTTAAAACCCTTATGCGCCAAACCCACGGCCAGGTTCACGGCCAGGCTGGATTTTCCCACCCCGCCCTTGCCGCTCATGATCAGATATTTTTTGTTTATCCGGGCCAGATTGGCGCGGATGACCAAGTCTTGTTGGCGTCTGATTTCATCGTTATCAAGGGGCAAGATATCACTCCAAATCAATTGTTCTGGTCTTCGGCCATAAAATCAGGTGGCAACCTGATCGCTGTGGGAGGCTTCCGGAAGCATCCGCAAGGCTTTTTTCATTACTTGGAGGGTGATGGCCGGTAGATCGTAATCTTCCCATTCCTCCGGCGGAACGAATTTGGCATCCGCCGCGTCGGAGCCGGGATGGAGAACGCCATCCTTGGGAAAACATAAGTAATCCAGCAAGACATAATGATAAACAGGCCGGCCTTCATCATCGAGGAAAATGCGTTCCAACAGTTCTACCAGTGGTCCAACCGTTACGGTCATGCCTATTTCCTCGGTCATTTCCCTGGCCAGGCCCTCCGGCGTTGTTTCACCAACCTTGACCGCGCCTCCGGGAATGGACCATTGACCTTCCCCGGGCGGCTTACCCCTTTTAATCAACAGCGCCGATC
>JADFXS010000674.1:1597-2106 GCA_015233515.1 Deltaproteobacteria bacterium
ACCGCCCACGCCGACGATGGGACGTTCCGGGTACTCCCGACCGGTCTTTTTGGAGTTTGGCCGGGAAAAACCCGGATAATCACTCATTTTGACCCGCTCGGTAATCACGTCAATAACCCAAATCCTGTCCCACCAGGACAATGACTATTCGACCGGGAATAAACGAGCGTTCGATTATGGTAAAATAATTACATATACGGGTCTGATTCTGACAATCGGCGCAGAAACCTGTTTCCGTGCAGGGGTTGGGCAGTCCCATGCGTTTATTGTTCCAAGGTCGGGATATGGATTTGAGGCGGTCCATGGCCGCCGGCACATCGGTGACGACCTTGTTCATGCCTATGGCTAAAATGACTTTATCCGGACCGAAGATCATGGCGGCCACGCGGTTGCCGAAGCCGTCCACGTTGACCAGGCAGCCATCCTCGGTCAAAGCGTTGCTGCTGGAGATCAGAATCTGGGAGGTCAGTCCCTTTTTACGGCGGGCTACGCTCTCTTCGCGGGAAATT
>JADFXS010000675.1 GCA_015233515.1 Deltaproteobacteria bacterium
TCAATTTGGCCGAACGCTAGCCCACTCCCGTCTTGCTCATGGCCGAAGAAACCGTGGCTCATATGCGGGAACGGCGGATTGTTCCGAATCTTGAAACCATCCGGATAGCCAATCGGATTAAACCCCAGGATGTAGGCATTACTCCGGCCCAATATCTTCCATACGGCCATGGCCAGGTTCCGCCCATGGCTGTATGGGGGGATGGCTACAACGTCAATCATGTCAGCCTGGTGCATCACACGGACGGCAACGTCGGCATATATAATCCGCAGGTCCATTTTGAGAACGTTTCGCGCCTCTACCACAAGATCGAGGATAACGTCGACGCGATTGCCCGCGTCGAAGCCCGCGAGTTGGCGGGATGTCGCTACGTGCTCATCTGCTATGGTTCGGTGTCGCGAACCGGGATCGAAGCGGTGCTGGAAGCTCGTGAGGAGCGCGGCATCCCTATCGGGTTCATCCGTTTGAAAACATTGTGGCCTTTCCCGGAAATGCAGTTGCGGGCTCTGGTTCCCGAAGTTGAAACGATTTTCGTTCCGGAAATGAACCTGGGAATGATGAAACACTCCATCACCGAAGCTTTGCGGGACCGCTGCGATCGTTTCATCTCTATTCCCAGCTTGGGAAACCTGCATTCGCCGGAAATGATTCTCGCCAAAATTTACGAGGAAATCCCATGAAAAAGCATCCCATGCTCAAATATCTCAAAGAGGAGGCGCCGGCGGGATTGCGGCTTCCGCTTATTATGTGCCCGGGATGCGGCGCCGGCCAGGTTTTGAATTACACCTTGCACGCCGTCGATACTCTCCTGCGGGAAGACGGCCTCCGCAAGGAGGATTTCGTGTTTATCTCCGGAGTGGGCTGCTCGTCCCGACTCACCAGCCATTACCTCAATTTCGATTCAGGTTGGACCCTGCACGGTCGGGCGCTGTCTTTCGCCACGGGCGCCTTGCTGGCCAACCCGAAGTTGAAAATAATCGTGTTCACCGGCGATGGCGACGCGGCCGCTATCGGCGGCAACCATTTTATCCATACCTGCCGGCGGAACATGGATTTGACCGTTATTTGCATGAACAACGGCCTCTATGGCATGACCGGTGGTCAGATGGCGCCCACGACGCCGGTCGGCCGGCGCACCACCACCACGCCCTATGGTAACGTGGAGGACGAATTCGACCTTTGCCGCCTGGCCGAAACCGCCGGAGCCCCTTATGTGGCCCGGTGGACCACGGCCCACCCCCATCAGATCATCAAGTCCGTTATCCAGGGAGTCCGGAAAAAAGGGCTGGCTTTTATCGAAGTCCTGTCTCAGTGCCCGGTGCATTCCAAAACCGCCCCGGCGGAAATGTTCCGCAACATGAAAAAAATCACCGCGCCTCTAAAAAAAGTCGCCGATGGACAGGCCGAAGGTAAAATACCGATCGGAGAGTTCCGCAATATCGACAAGCCTGATTGGAATGAACGCTATCAGAAGGTCATGGACCAATTTGCCATATAACGGGTAACTATGAATCGACTCTGCTTGAATGAAAAATACTGCAAGGGCTGTCTTATTTGCTTGGAGGTCTGCCCCAAGGGCGCCATCAAGTCCTCCGGGCGGATTAACCTCAAGGGGTATGTCCTGCCCGAGGAAGACGACATGAACCGGTGCACGAACTGCGGGATGTGCGTAACCGTCTGCCCGGATTTCGAAGACCGAGGAGGATAAAGCGTGGAACAAACGAAACCTTTTTCAAAACTGCATCATTTGTCGCTGGTGGTCAAAGACATTGACGCCTCTGTGCGTTTTTGGGAATCGCTTGGTATCGGTCCGTTTATCGATTATCCTCCGCTGACGGAATACATCAGGCTCAATGTTCCGGATGAAGAGGGATTCTTCAATCTTGTTTTTAAATGCGCCATGATCGGACCGATTCAACTCCAGCTCGTTCAGGTCGGGAAAGGGCAAAGCATTTATAAGGACTTTCTCGAAAGCAAGGGGGAGGGGATTTTTCATCTGGGTTTTCAGGTGGATGACATCGAAAAATCCGAAGCCGCGGTCAAGGCCATGGGCCTGGATGTGCTCAGCAGCGGCCGCCGGGACAACGGCAGCGGGTTCGCCTA
>JADFXS010000676.1 GCA_015233515.1 Deltaproteobacteria bacterium
TATTCACCATACGTCGAGGAGCCACCGGGCGGTGCCCGGAGCCGCTGCGGAATGCATGCCACCGATGAATGTAACCTGCAACCTAGTTCGAGCGGGCCATTGGGTGCGGGACCCTCCCGCCGAGCGTTGCAGCCAGGAGTTACGTGCCTCGATACCCGTAAGTGGTGAAATCGGGATTGTTGAAAAAGTCACAGCTCCGCCAGTCGATCGACTCCGGCCTGGGCGCATATCTGGTCGTCCTCGACGCTGCCGCCGCTGACACCGATACCTCCGATGATTCGGCCGTCCTTTTTCAGCGGTATGCCACCGCCGAAGATAATGACTCGACCGCCGGATACGGCATTTATACCAAAAAGAGGTTGTCCGGGCTGAGAAGGTTGGGCCAGTTGCGCGGTGGGCATCTTGAGGGCCACGGCGGTGTAGGCTTTGTTGGCGGCGATTTCCACGCTGACTAACAAGGCTTCGTCCATACGCTGCAAGGCGACCAGGTTCGCGCCGGTATCGACCACGGCGATGACCATGGGCACGCCGATTTCTTGAGCTTTTTTCTTGGCGGCGGTTATGACCTCAAGAGCTGTTTCCAGAGTAATGTTCATATCCAAACCTCCTGTTTTTAAAAACCCGACCGGCACCATAATCCACAACGCCATCAGCATGATTTCCGCCGGTAACTCCGTGGTTTTCAACGCCCATCCCAGCGCCAGGGAAACCACGACCACCTTGATCAAACTTTTTCATAAGACCATCGACGACGCCGGCGGCCCGGTCGGGTTGATCTCGTCCGTCCATGTCCCGACTTTAGAGACCGCCAAACAGATCGTGGCTCATCCCAAAATCAACATGTTAGTGGCGACCGGCGGTCGGCCGGTGGTTAAAGTGGTCCTCAGTTCCGGTAAAAAAGCCATCGGCGCCGGCGCGGGGAATCCTCCGGTCCTGGTCGATGAAACGGCCAATGTCCGCAAAGCGGCCGAATGCATCGTCAACGGCGCCAGCATCAATAACAATATTTTCTGCACTTGCGAAAAAGAGACCATCGTAGTGGATGAAGTCGCCACCTCGCTGATCAAATTCATGGTGGAAACCGGCAAAGCCTACTTCCTTAACCCGGAACAGGCCCAAAAAGTCACTAACCTGGTCGTCAAACCCGAGCGGAAGATCAACCCGACCTATATCGGAAAAGACGTTCAGGTCATCCTGGCGGACGTGGGTATCGAGGTTGACGCTGCCTGTCGTCTGGCCGTCTTCGAGGCCCCCAAGGATCATCCCCTGGTTTGGCTGGAACAAATGATGCCGGTTATGCCCATCGTCCGCGTCAAGGATGTCTGGGAAGGCATCGATTTCGCCGTCAAGGTGGAACAGGGCAACAGACACACGGCCATAATGCATTCCACCAACGTGGAATATATGACCGCCTTTGCCCGCGCGGTCCAAGCCACCATCTTCGTTAAAAACGGCCCGGCGTACGCCGGAATCGGTCTGGGCGGCGAAGGCCACACCGCCTTCACCATCGCCGGTCCTACCGGTGAAGGCATGACCTCGGCCAGAACCTTTACCAGGCAGCGTCGCTGCACTTTGGTGGAATCGTTCCGCATTATTTAAGAGCGCCCAACCCGCCGCTCCTCGGCGGGTTATGTTGCAAAGAAACATGCGTTTACTGTCATAGTATGAAAATGATGGTTTTTGACAACGCCGCACTTAGGTAATGAGTTCCCGCCAGCTCTCAAGCTCCAGCTTGGGAGCTAGGAAAAGCCGGGGAGCTCCAGCTTCCCTCAAAAACGGTTCTCAGGCTGGAGCTTGGGAACCAGGGAAAAACATGCGCTTACTGTCATTTCGACCGAAGGAAGAAATCTCAGTTCTTTTCAAAAAACCGCATTCAGGTTTTGAGATTTCTCTTCGCGGCTTGCGCCGCTCAGCTAAATGACCCTATCTGCTCCGTCGGGAGGCAAGTTTGAGCAATGTGAACCAAATCCGAGGCGCCAATTCTTAGGAGGTGGGGGCAAAACCGCACTTTTCCGATCATCGCTTAAGACAATTTTTTGGTGACACCCGGGTTTTTAAAAACAGGAGGTTTGGATATGAACATTACTCTGGAAACAGCTCT
>JADFXS010000677.1:0-1534 GCA_015233515.1 Deltaproteobacteria bacterium
GTTATAGATTTTTCGTCGCGGCCGATGGCCGCTCCACAGCGTCCCCGGCTACGTCATGTCCCGCATGTTATCTTCGATAAATCGCTACCTGAACTCTCTTGAATAGATGTTCATACGTGGTCAATGATTCCGCATGGCCGGTGAAGAGATAGGCGCCGTCTTCCAGATATCTGTGAAACCGGCGGAGCAAATTCTGTTTGGTTGGAGCGTCGAAATAAATCATCACGTTACGGCAGACGATGAGATCAAAACGGCCTTTAAAAGGGTAGGACTCCTGGAGTAAATTAAGACGACGAAAGACCACCATCTGCCTGATTTCGTCCGCGACTTGATAGACCGGTTTTTTAAGATCGCCGCTTCTTTGAAAATAACGTTGCACAATCGTCGGCGGGGCTTTACCGACTTCCTGTTTGCTATACCGGCCGGCGATAGCCTTGTTTAAAACCTTGGTGGAGATATCCGTGGCCAGGATTTTTATATCCCAGCTTGTGTCGGAAGCTAAAAAATCCTTGACGATTATGGCCAGCGAGTATGGTTCTTCTCCGCTGGAACACGCGGCGCTCCAGATCCTAATCCGGTTGTTGCGTTGAGCTTTTTTTCGGGCGACCAGGTCAGGCATCAGGACTCGCGCCAGGAAGTCGAAGTGATCGGGCTCGCGGAAAAAGAAAGTCAGGTTGGTGCTGACCTGGTCTAAAAATTCTACTAAAGCTTCACCACTGGAATCGTTTTTCAACCTGTTCAGGACTTCTTGAGGGCTCTGATAGCCTTTCTTTCGCATCAGATTGGCTAAACGAGCTTCCATAAGTTCTCGTTTGTCCTTTAGGACGATTCCGGATTCACGGTAAACGATTTCGGTAAGTTCCTGAAGTATTTTTTCCGATAGTCGGGCCAAGTTTACCCTCGTTAAGATTTTTCGGTTTTACCGGCCAGGGCCGGGAGTAAAAACATAACGCCACCCCAAAAAACGATCAGCTCTGAGTCTCCGGGTAAGTTTCGCGGTCCGCCGCCTGGAGATGAAAAATCCAATGGCCGGCGGTACGGTTCAGGAGCCACACTCCGGTGAAGATCACCGGGTGGACCGCCTCGAGATATTCAACATGCAAGCGAGCGCATTCCCCGCGGTTTGTTTCGGGGCCAGCGGGCAAAAATTAAAAAACTTTCGTTCTTTGCCTGTCGAAGATTTCTCGCGGATCGCGGCGAGGAGCTTCAATGGGGGCATAATCTTCGAGAAATAGTCTTAATATACAATAATACACCCACTGGATTTGCTCCGGTGCGCAATTTCGAAAAATATCGGCGCTGCTTTTTCTGCAACCTTCATAGTAACCTTTATCTCACGACCAAGGCAAGTTTTTTATATAAATTTGATAAGTAGCTAATAACCGTTGATTATTTTTATGAACGACGCTACAATTCCGGGAAAGAAGGAATAAATCCTTCTTTATTAAATACTTGGAACATAAGGTCTTTATGACGCAGTTAGCCGAAAGCGCTAAAATCGAGGCGGTATTCACCTTGACCTCGGCGGCCAAGG
>JADFXS010000677.1:1659-2096 GCA_015233515.1 Deltaproteobacteria bacterium
GAGAATTATTAGAAAAAGAATTTTTCGATACCATCCAAAAATTGGCCCGGCACCCCAAATTTGCCGCCACTTACGGGCCCGTTTCCTTTCGCCCGGGTGAACATAAAGGGAACATAGATTTTTTAAAACAGCTCATCCAATTCGGGGCTGATACTCTCCAGCAGAAAATCGAACAGGCCATGGAATTACTGTCGGCCGAACGACAACAAGAGGCCTGGGACCTGTTCCGGGAAGTCATGGATGATCCGGACGTCGAAATTCAACACCTTCTCACCATAGGCGATGTTTTTCTTGATAAAAAACGTTGGCTGGACGCCCAGCAAGCGTTTGCCAAAGCATTGGCGATGGATCCTAATTCCATTCATGTCCTCAACCGGATGGCTATTTCTTACCGCAAGGATAAAAAATACGACGATGCTCTGGCCACATACCGCAAG
>JADFXS010000678.1 GCA_015233515.1 Deltaproteobacteria bacterium
AAAAGTAAAGCTAAAAGCATTAATGCCTTTGCCCGGTCGGGGTTCGGAATATTCCTCCTCCTTTTGTTGAATTGTTGCTATTATTAGAAAATAGCAAGCTTACCCAAGGAGCATGGACATGAGATTCGGCCGAGTGCGTGAGTTCCTGCAGCGCCTCACTATCTTTCAGCGAATGTTGGGTTTTGCCGTCGTAGCCTCCATGGCTTTGATACTGACTTCTCTCTCCAATATCCCCCAACTGAAAGCCCTGACCGATCTGAATCGGGATTTCTACCAACACCAGCACTTGACGACCAACATCGTTAAGGACCTGAAATATTACGTCCTTGATGCCCGGCGCATTCAAAGGGAAATCATTCAGGAAAAATCCCCGGAAAGAAGACAACAGCTCAAGGAGATAATGTCGCAATACGATACCAAGATATTCGCGGAAATCGACGCTTTGAAAAAGACGTTCACGGGCGACAAGAACCTGCTGAAGGATGCCGAATCTCTTTATAAAGACCTCATCGCTTTTCGAAACGTCAATTTGGTTATCGCCGACCAGGGGGAGCGGGAGGAAGCCTGGCGGCGCACGCTGGATGAAAATCAAGATAATCCCGCGCCGAAACTCGCTGAAAAATTGAACCAGGTTTCCGATTTTGCCGAGGAAAAAGCCAGATCAATGTACCAATTGGCTGAGGATGCTTATCTGGGAGGAGTTGGAGAAGCGGTTTTGTATTGTTCGGTAGGCCTGTTGGTGATGATCGTGGTTTCCATTATTTTTACCCGGTCTATCACTCACCCGTTACGGCTGGTGCGAAACAGCATCGTCGGCCTTTCAGAAAACAGGTTGGATGAAGAAATTCCATTTCAAGACGTGCAGAATGAGCTAGGCGAGATCGGTCGAGCCCTCGAAGCCTTGCGCAGCTTGGCCTGGGAACAGAAACGCGAGGCGCGAATCAAGGCCGGCGTGGCTGAAATCGCCCGGGCTTTGCAGCCCTGCGCCGCCTATGATGAATTCGGCCGAGCCCTGACTTCCGGACTGGCGCCGATCATGGGGCTGGTTTACGGTGCCTTTTTTGTCAGCGACCCCAGGCAGACTCATCTGCAACGAGCCGGCGGTTACGCGTGCGACGATGCGATCCACGCCAGCCGTTTTGCCTGGGGGCAAGGGCTGATCGGGCAAGCCGCGCGGGATAGAAAACAGATGTTGTTGTCTCTTTCACCGAACGAACAAATCGGCGTAACCATAGGTCTGGGCAAAGTGATGGTCCAGGCGATCATAATCACTCCGATCCTCCTCCAGGATGAGTTATTGGGGGTACTGGAACTCGGCGCCAGACAAGACTTTACCGATGAACAAAAAATTTTTCTCGAAAATTTGTTGCCGGTGGTGGCCATGAACATGGAGATTCTGACCGGTAACCTGGAAACTCGTCAGCTGTTGGAAAAAAGCCGGGAGCAAGCTCAGGCCCTGGCGGCTTCGGAACAGCAGCTTCTGGCCCGCAAGGACGAGTTGGAAGAGATAAATACTCGTCTGGGCGAACAGGCTCATGTTTTGGAAAAGCAGGCCGAAGCCTTGGAAGCCCAGAAAGAATCCCTACTGGCGCAACGAGAGGAACTGGAAGCCAGCAAGGAAATTTTGGCGCAAACCGAGGAACGCAGCCGTTTGATCCTCAGTTCCGTCAATGACGGCATTCTGGGGCTGAACTCCGAGGGCCAAACCAGTTTCATCAACCGGGCCGGCGCGGCCTTACTGGGATATGCCGAGGAAGAGTTGCCGGGCCGACCGATGCATGCTCTGGCGCATTATGCATATCCGGACGGCAGAGACTATCCCCTGGAAGAATGCCATATGTTCAAAACCATCCAGGACGGCCATCCGCGGACCATCAACGATGAAGTCCTGTGGCGTCGGGATGGAACCTCCTTTCCGGCCGAATATGCCACTACGCCCATGCGCAAGAACGGCGATCTGATCGGCGCCGTGATCGTCTTCCGGGACATCACCGAACGCTTGCAGGTGGAACAAGCCTTGCGTCAAGCCAAGGAACAGGCCGAGGAAGCGACCAAGGCCAAGAGCGAATTCCTGGCCAACATGAGCCA
>JADFXS010000679.1:0-1564 GCA_015233515.1 Deltaproteobacteria bacterium
ATCAATCAGGAAGCTCGATTGCGGGAAGTTGTCTCTCAACTGCCAATTTTCAGTGAGGAACACGAAATCCCAGAACAGTCTCCTCCCGCACCCGCGCCGCCGGTCCAAAAAATATATACTTATGTATTTGATTTGGACGTAGTATTTCAGACCATGTACGAATTATGTACCAATGAAACCGTCAAAGACCATATCAAACTCATGAGGGCGGACCGCAATACGGCTTTTGACAATCCTGCCATACTAAAATCATTATCCGATCTGGCCTCGACCGTGACGGTAGAAGACAATTTTTATAATTTCCCCATTCCCGCCGTACTGAAAATATTGTTTCAGACGACAAAAAGCGAAAAACACAAGCAAGTTTTGAAAAAGATGAATCAGACGGCCGGGACCATATTTTTAGATGGCAACTTACCTCTGGAAGGACAAGTCAAGGAACAAATTATGACTGCGGCGGTTTCAAGTCCGGAATCAGCTCCCCCCAAACCCCGGATTCAGGCCAAGCCCGGGCTGCCGACCGAAAATATCGATAGTATGTTGTCCCTGATAGACGAAACAGTGAATATGCTCGAAGAGGAAAAAAACGGCTGGCTGATGTGACCATAACCGGCGCCGGCGATATGGTTGATGACGAATTCAGCAAAATTCAAAACCAGGACCGGGAAAAAATTATCAACACCGTGAAAGGGTCCACCGGAACCATTCAACGGATAGCAAATCATATAACCGGTATTTTGGAGGCTTTATCTTTCCAGGATTTATCCGGCCAACGCATTATGAAGATCGTTCGGCTGATCAGTGATGTCCAAGTGCAACTCCTGAGTTTACTAGTTTCATTTGGCACAAAAATCAAACAAAAGCAAAAAGAAGCTAAAGCTATCACCTCGCCGAAGGACACGGAAGTAATGGCTCAAGCCGAAGTTGATCGCATGCTGGAGCGAGTGGCCTCACCTTCCGACTTGCTGCTTGGTCCCGAAGCGGACGGCCGACTAAATCAAAACGCCGCAGATGGCTTATTGGCCGAGCTTGGCTTCTAGTTTATATATCCCGGCCATGACAGGTGAGGACATTTTTTTCAACCACGGAATATATCAAATAGTATATGTTCAAATAAAGACGGACTTGAAACCGGTAGCGACAAACATGGATTGACGTTGAAGGCTTGGTTAGCAATTATCCGTAGCTTTCTATATTGATGTTTTGTATCACATAATGATTGACCACGGGTAACCCTCCGTCCGGACCGCTAAAATCCCGGGGGCGATAATTATAGATTCGAGGTAACCTTTTGCGAAATCGAAGATCAACGGCCAATGTTTCCGTTGTGGGGACTTCCGACCATCGCGATCGGAGTTCCGACCCCTCATTATCCATCGTGATTCCCATGCACAATGAATCAGGCAATCTGGAAGCTTTGTTCCATCGACTTCATGCGACTCTGCTTCGAATCGGCCTGCCCTGTGAAGTAATCTGCATTGACGATGGCAGTACCGATGGAACCTTGGCTGGGTTGCTGGCTCAACAGGCCGCCCAGCCATACTTGCGGATCATAAAGCTCAGC
>JADFXS010000679.1:1574-2087 GCA_015233515.1 Deltaproteobacteria bacterium
GTACGGAAATGGACGTGATGGCTGGTTTGCATCGCAGCCGGGGCGCGGCCACGGTGCTTATGGACGCCGACCTGCTACACCCCCCGGAATTGATAGAACGTTTTGTGGCCCGTTGGCGCGAAGGTTATCAGGTCGTATACGGTTGCCGTCAGTCTCGTGAAAATGAATCTCTGATGCAATGCCTTCCGGCTCAAGCTTTTTATTGGACTTTTAAACGCCTGGCCGATGTCCCCTTACCTGAGGGTGTGAGTGATTTTCGCCTAATTGATCGCGTGGTTCTTGAAACCATCAACGCCATGCCGGAAAAAACTCGTTTTCTCAAAGGTCTATTCTCGTGGATCGGATATAAGCAAATTGGCGAACCTTTTAATGTTATGCCGCGAATCGCCGGACGAACCGGTTGGGGCTTTCGGCGTTTATTTGCTTACGCGCTGGATGCTTTTACCGGTTTCAGTACCGCACCCCTAAGGACTTTGCTGCTGATCGGCGCCGCGGTGACTATATCGGCGGCTT
>JADFXS010000680.1:0-322 GCA_015233515.1 Deltaproteobacteria bacterium
AAAAGGACCATGATTACTATTACTTCCGGAAGTTGGATCAGCATGTAAAACGGAAGGTAACTAGACGGCAACTGATCGGGCGAAAAATACCGGCCGTCATAAAGGACCGGGCCGGGCCAGTACACGCCCCGTATATCGAAATGGCTCATTTCTCTCAGGGCTATAAACGGGTTGAGCAGGGGATTCATCAAGGCGAAAGGCCAGGAAGCGATCATGACCACGAAGGCTACGACCAATATCTTGATATATGGAGAAAAAAGCGGCGAAGCAAGCGCTATCCAGCCCCCAGCCGGGCGTCCTTTTTCACATAGTCGCGCCAGAA
>JADFXS010000680.1:422-2087 GCA_015233515.1 Deltaproteobacteria bacterium
AGGCAAAAGGATTTTTTAAGGCCGGTCGTCAGGAGCTCATAAATCCGAATGATGAAGTAAAGAGACCAGATATACCCCGCGGCAAAGGGGATGTCCTTGGAATTGAAAAACATATGCCCATAGTAGATGGGCATGGCGGCCAAAAAGGCGGCGGAGTAGAATGCGCCTTGAGGGCCCCTCAGGTAACGGGCCGTTTTCCAACAGCCAATTATCCCGATAAGGCCGACCAGGGCGTTGAGGAAATGGCGCGTTTCAAATTTGCCCCAAGGAGAGATTGGTTGGAGCAGGGCCGACAATCCCTCGAAAAAAAATACATCGTCCGAAGTTAATTTATCCTTGTGCGATGTCGGAATTTCGTATATCATTACTGATTAGTCGATAGATAACGACTTGCCGCCCCCGGAGAAGCTTCCGGATGGGGCGCGTCTTGGTAAAAAGGACGCCAAGGGCTGAAGCGACGTCGTTTCGGCTTGGAGGCGAGTCAGGCGTAATGGGGCTTTTTTCCGCCGTCCCGGATGAAAAAATTATCAGGCCGCTGGATTGGCGAAAAGGAGGAAAATTATGATCAACCATGTCTGGAAACACGGGTTCCTTTAAGTACCCCGCCTAGAAATTCAGGAGGCTATCAAATGGATCAGGCTGCCGCCACGCAAAGTAATTCTCAGGCTCCCAGTGAAGAGGCCAAACCTCCATCGGCATCGGAGGAAGCCCAACCTCCATCATTTGCTGGGGCCTTGGGCCTAGCCGCCAAGCTACCTCACAGCAGAACCAACTATCCCACTCTCTTCCCCGACCTGTCCATCAACCGGCCGCGCCCGGTGAAATCGCCGCGCCATGTTTTCGAACCGGTAATCGGCTCGGAAACCGAGGTCTTCCGCCAAAAATTTTATCCGGAGATAACCAGCATCCAGTGGAACGACTGGCAGTGGCAAATCCAAAATCGGATCACCACCAGGGACGCCTTGGAAAGATTTCTGCGGTTGTCTCCCGACGAACTGGCCGCCTTCCAAGGCGCCGGCGGTAGTCTGCCTTTAAGCATCACCCCGTATTATTTAAGCCTGGTGGACCCGGACAATCCGGATCAGCCCCTTAGACGGGCCGTGACGCCTACTTGGCGAGAATCCCATCGAGGACCGGGGGAGGAAGACGATCCCTTGGGCGAAGACCACGATACGGTCAGCCCGGGATTGGTCCACAGATATCCGGATCGGGTTCTGTTTTTAGTGACCGGTTTCTGTTCGACCTACTGCCGCTACTGCACCCGCTCCAGGCTGGTGGCCGGCCATAGCGACGATTGCCGTTACGACCAGGTGCGTCTGGAAAAGGGCCTCGAATACATCCGGAAGACCACCTCCGTCCGGGATGTTCTGCTTTCCGGCGGCGATCCCCTCACTCTGCCCGACGAAAAACTGGAATGGGTCTTGAAACGGCTAGCGCGCATCAAGCATGTCGAATTGATCAGGATAGGAACCAAAGCGCCGGCGGTTTTGCCTCAGAGAATTACACCTTCGTTGCTGCGCATTTTACGGCGGCATCAGCCTTTGTTCATGAGCATCCATTTCACGCACCCGGATGAGCTGACGCCCGAGACGGCTCAGGCGTGCAATCGCCTGGCCAACGCGGGCGTTCCCCTGGGCAGCCAGACGGTGCTCCTCAAGGGAGTCA
>JADFXS010000681.1 GCA_015233515.1 Deltaproteobacteria bacterium
ACTCAAGGAAATCCGGTCCTTGATCGACCAGGGATTTTTTATCATGGACAAAAAAATCAAGCCCAACGTTTTTCCCTTGGACCGAGACCCGATCAGGGCCATGATCAAGCTTAAAAAAGTCGACGAACTGACCCTCAGACTTCCGGGCAAAATGTGCGCGGCCTGTGGGGCTCCGGATTGTAGAACCCTGGCTGAGGATGTAGTTCTGGGCAAAGCGTTGCTATCTGACTGCCCTTTTTTTCGCGGCAAGGAATATCATGAGGAAATCCTATGATTCTGGCGGAAATAATCACTGAGCTCGGCTTGAATGTCCTGACCGGACAAGCATCCCTGGATCGGAAGATAACCGGTGGATACACCGGCGACTTGATCAGTGATGTCATGGCCAACAGTCATAAGGGTCAGGCCTGGATCACTATTCAAGGTCATTTGAACGTGGTGGCCGTGGCCACCCTCCGGGAGCTGTCAGCGGTCATCCTGGTCAATAGCCGTCAACCGGCCCCGGACACCTTGCTCAAGGCCGAAACCGAGGGCTTGCCAATTTTCCAGAGCGCATTGCCGGCTTTTGAATTGAGCGGTCGTCTATACATATTATTAAAGGGTCGCTAAAACACATGCCCTTGTTCCGGGCTGACCTGCATGTTCACACCTGTTTGTCACCTTGCGGGGACTTGGAGATGTCGCCTAGGGGTGTGGTGGAAGCCGCCGCCAACGCAAGTCTGGATATCATTGCCATATGCGATCACAATTCGGCGGAAAACGTGGCGGCTACTCGCCGGGCCGCCGCCCGAAGTGGAGGGCGACTGAAAGTATTATGCGGATTGGAAGTTTGCAGTGTGGAAGAAATCCATATCCTGGCTCTTTTCGAGGAGATAAACCAGTCCCTGGCCATGCAAACCTTAGTCTACGATCACTTGCCGCCACGGACCAATCGACCCGAAATTTTTGGAGATCAAATCATTGCCAACGAAGACGATGAAGTGGAAGGATTTAACGACCGGTTGCTCATCACCGCCACGAATCTGGACTTGAACGCGGTCGTTGCCGCCATTCATCAACTAAACGGCTTAGCCGTCGCCTCCCATGTGGATCGGGAAACCTTTGGTCTCCTGGGGCAACTCGGCTTTCTGCCGCCTGATCTCCAAGCGGACGGCCTGGAGATTTCGTCCCTGAGTCCGATCGATCGCTTTTTAACGACTCATCCCAATCTGATTGATTGGCCCATGATCAGAGGTTCGGATGCTCATTATTTTCCGGATCTAGGCGCGGCCTGGACGGAATTTTTTATGGAAAGGCCGGAACTATCAGAGATCGCCCTGGCTCTTCAGCATAGGGCCGGCCGAAAAATACTCCGACTGAGGCTAAGCTCGGATAAAGATTGATTTAGGAGGTGATTGCCAAAATGCCTAGTTTTGCAATCACCTCTTAGTAATACCAAAACCGCTCCGACCGGCGCCGCGGCGGCCCGCTGACCGCGATTCGCCATTAATTAGGTTGACTTGCTGGAACTTTCGTTACATATTCTTGACGTTGTGGAAAATGGTTTGACCGCCGGCGCCAGTTTGATCGAAATCGAACTGGACAAGGACGAGAATCTCGACCTTTTGACTATTTCCGTTATCGACAATGGCCGAGGCATTGCGATCGAAGACTTGCCAAAAGTAGTCGACCCGTTTTACACTACCCGGACTACACGCAATGTGGGTTTAGGATTACCGCTTCTCAAGCAGTCGGCGGAACAGACCGGCGGCAGCTTCCGAATCGAATCCCAAGTCGGACAGGGCACAACTCTTTTTGCCCAGTTCCATTTGTCTCACTTGGACAGGGCGCCTTTGGGAGACATGCAAGGTACTCTGATGAGCTTGATCGTTGGACGCCCGGATGTTGATTTTATCTATCGGCAAAAAAACGGAAACGACGAGTTTATATTGGATACGCGAGAGATAAAGGAAGCCTTGGACGGCATGTCCATGTCTGATCCAGAAGTTATTAACTTTTTACGAAAAAATATCGCGGAAGGATTGGCCGAACTGGGGCCGATTTGAATGAGTTTAAGACGGGAGCGAATTATGGCTAAAT
>JADFXS010000682.1:0-1568 GCA_015233515.1 Deltaproteobacteria bacterium
TTGGAACAGCGTTGATGCCCCGGATTCTAGAATACTCCCAGTCACGATCCACCGCGGCCCCGGATTGAGTCCTCATACGGACCAGAAAGCCATGGGTTCGTTTCCTTTTCAAATTGCTGGGCTGAAATGTTCTCTTCATAATCTCACTTCCAATTAACACAGATTTAGAATTGTTAAATATAGGCTATAAAGAGCTCTGGTGTCAAGGCCTTGAAAATACCTAAATACCTTTTCCCAACGCCGGTCGGGCGCATCCCTGCTTTAGTATCAAGCAATGACAAGCACTGCCTATTGTAGTTGATACTAACGATGATACAAGATAGGTGGGTTGGTCATAGAATAAAATGAAAGGCCTCAAGCTTCGATCGGCGGTCATTTAAAGTTAATCCGGTAGAAGGATACTGGATGGCCGTATCACCGGCTGTCGTGAAAAATCGACAACTTTCGGCGGCGGACGATCATCGGGCCGGAAGGGCGACCCCGAGGAAGACTATAATAATTTTCGTATGTTAGCATTATAACCCTATATGGTTGGAGAGTGAGATCCCGGAAAACCCTATTAGAACACATCTCAAAAAAGCCCTTTGGCCCAATCTCTTTGTCGGAGGCCGTAAGCCAATCCTCAAAATATGTCCAATATTCCTCCGGTTGGCTTCCAGCCTCTTCCTCGACCTTTGACCAAATTCCTTTTTTTGAGATGTGTTCTAGATTTGTCCAAGAACACCAAGCTCTTGGCGATGATTTTTTGGGGGAATAATGTCAATTCCCTCCAACCACCCGGGAGACCACGTCCGAAGCGGACTCGTTAAAACCGATAGAACCCCTTTTTCGGTCAGTTGTCTTTGAAATTAAAAGTATCCATGACCTTGGTAACGTAATAGGTGTAAAGTTTCTTTTCCACCTCCGCCCAACCGTCAATGAATTTTTGGTCCAAATAGCCGTCCTTCATGGCTTTTTCACGGAGTTTCTGGATTACCAGGTGGCCGCTGACCCCTTGAGTACAAGATTCCGTGCAACGCCGGCACCCCAAGCAAAGCCACAAGGCCGCTGAATCAAGCAGGTCTTTATATTGACCCAGGTTGACCAAACGGAAAATGGCCAAGGGATCAAAAGGACCATGATCTTGATAAATCGGGCAGACACCTCGGCATTCTCCACAAGTAAAGCAACATGTTACGTCACCGGCCTGCCTTAAATCCACCCCGTTCCCTCCGGGCTGCAAATCCAAGCGGAGGGCTTCCGTGCCGCCGATCACCTGGGTGACCTGATCGTTTTCCCACACCAGTTCTGGAGATAAGCTGCCTTGATTTTGCCATTCTCGAGCCAGGACCCAGCGCACGGTCTGGTAACGGTTCCAAATGGCGCGAAATCGATTAATGAGTTCCAGGTCGTAAACTCCTTGCCGGACGGCTTCCCAACGGAGATACCCAATCAACCGGCTCGGTTTAACCAACATGGGGCAGTCGTGGGCGCATGCCTGGCATCCCAAGCAATACCATATCTCCGGACGCCGGATCAGTTCGTCCAAAAGACCGAAAACCGCCATACGGACGATAACCAGAGGCGAT
>JADFXS010000682.1:1633-2078 GCA_015233515.1 Deltaproteobacteria bacterium
CTGTCACTCCAGCCACGATATCTTGGTGAGTAGTCAAATCTGGGACTATTACACTAGTCATGCCGCCTCCTTTCTTTTCCAGGGTCAAAGATATCATGATTGCGAAACTTTTCACAGCATTTACCGACAAAAATCATGGACATTTTCGGCGTCGGATCATCCATGACCGGATGCTCGGATCAAGGTCTTGGGGCGCCTTACATAGAGCGCGAAATCAGCTCAGCCTTGCGGATTTTTGTTCTCGATCAGCGACCGGGACGCGGCTTGGGCCAGGCCTGGTGACCAATTTGACTTACAGATTGATTTTCGAGATAATTATTTTGTTTTTTAGGACTACCCGACCCCACGGCGCGGGGTTATGTTTGAAGGAATAACCGGTGGCTTTTTCTTAAACGCAGCCGGTTGTTTTTTTCATGGTTTATAAATTTTATTGGATGCTCACAGA
>JADFXS010000065.1 GCA_015233515.1 Deltaproteobacteria bacterium
TACCGGTTTTGTCTTCCAGATTTTCGAATTCCTGGCCCTTTACGTAAATATCCGGCATTAATAGTCTAAGTGTTTCCTCTGCGGTCGGCCATTTGTTCACAGCCACGTAATCGACACATTCCAGGGCTGCAATACTCTCTACCCTCAGAGCTTGATTGAACACCGGCCTGCCCGGCCCCTTATCTACGTATATATCGGGCGTTACAGTAACGATCAATATGTCCCCCATGTTTTTAGCGGCCTGAATGGCCCTGATCGGCTCAAACGGCGCCGGAAAGACGACTTTGTTGAACGTTGTTTCCGGAGTGCTGCATCCTACTGAAGGCCAGATAATCTTTGGAGGCCGAAAAATCAATCACACCAACCCGTCGGAAATGGTCCGGCTTGGTTTGATTCAGGTCCCGGAGGGGCGACAGCTTTTTGGACCGCTGACGGTGATGGAAAACTTGGAGCTAGGCGCTTATGCCCGGTTCACGCTCCGGTCCCGCCGGGAGATTTACGCGGAAATAGACCGGATATTCGCTATGTTTCCCATTTTGGCTCAGCGACGTCGTCAACTGGCCGGAACACTCTCCGGCGGAGAGCAGCAGATGTTGGCCATCGGCCGAGGTCTGATGGGGAACCCCAAGATGCTTTTATTGGATGAACCTTCCATGGGGCTGGCTCCCATGGCGGCCATGGAAATATTTCAAACTATTCAGAGTTTGAGAAATAGAGGCGCGACCATACTATTGGTCGAGCAAAACGCTCGCGCCGCCTTAAGTATCTCCGATCGGGCCTATGTTCTGGAGACCGGGAGCGTAACCTTGTCCGGCCAGGCCGCTGACTTGATGGACAATCACGAAGTCAAAAGGGCCTTTCTGGGTAAAGACTATCGGCATGTCAAGGAGCGTTAGCATGCATAATCGGAATATGGAAGCCATTGATCGAGAAGAACTGAGAGAGCTGCAACTGGAACGCCTTCAGATGACGATGTTCCAAGCCCTGGATAACGTGAATTTTTACCGTCGGCGCTTCCGCGACCTGGGGATGGAACCGGGTGATATTAAAAATCTGGAAGACCTTAGCCGTATTCCCTTTACGACCAAAAACGACCTTCTGGCCCATTCACCCTATGGATTTCTGGCGCGGCCCTTGCGTGATATAGTTCGCTTCCATACTACCGCCGGCCTTCATGGCCGAATCTGCACCGCCGCTTATACCAAGGGAGACTTAAAAGCCTGGCGGGAACTGATGGCCCGCTTGATGGTGGCCACCGGAGTCACGGCCCAGGATATCGTCCAGGTGGCTTTTGCCTATGGCTTGCATACCGGCGGCATAGCCTTTGAAATCGGAGCTGAAACCATCGGCGCTTCGGTGGTGCCCTCGGGACAAGCGCCGGTTTCTGTCCAGATCGACATCATGGACCAATTTCGGAGCACGATCCTGGCGGCCACTCCGTCTTTTGCCCGCCATCTGGTCGAAGTCATCCAGGAAAAAAATTTTGACCCGAAAGGCTTGGATTTGCGGATCGGTTTGTTCGGCGCCGAGCCCTGGAGCGAAAATGTCCGTAAGCATCTTGACAATTTCCTGTCTATACGGTCCTATGATGTATATGGGCTGGCCGAATTGATCGGACCGGGCGTGGCCGGAGAGTGTCGGGAAAGAGCCGGGCTTCACCTGGCCGAAGATATGTTCCTCGGAGAAATCGTGGATCCGGTTACCGGACAAGTTTTAGAACCGGGGCATGCAGGGGAGCTGATATTAACTACATTGTGTCGGGAAGCTCAACCATTGATTCGTTACCGGACCGGCGATCTGACCAGGATGGAGGTGACCAAGTGCTCGTGTGGTCGGACTCACGCCCGATTAAGCCGGATATTTCAGCGGACCGATGACATTATCATCTTTCAAGGAGTTAGTATTCTGCCTGATGAGGTCGCTCGCGTTCTGTCTTCCTATCCGGCCATCAGACCTGATTATGAAATCAAAGTCGATCATCGAAGCATTCCCGGTGAATTGGAAGTCAGAGTGGAAGTCGAAGCGGAAATGGCCGACGCTGACGACTTGATTCGCCGCGAATTGGCGGAACGACTCTCCCGGGAGTTGGCGAAGACTACGGGTGCAGAGTTCAAGGTAACTTTGTTGCCGCCGCATTCCCTGGCCAACCATGTCCATCGCCGGATACGAACGATATCATGAAATTAATGAACATGCAGGCGAGCGCATTCCCCTCAGCCCGCCGCGAGGTTAAAGAGCATAAAATTAAAACACTTTCGTTCCTTGGATGTCGAAGATTCCCGGGCGCGCACGGCGGGACGCTTCAGTAATTATTATAATTAGATAATATTTAAATAAAATTATATATGGCCGCCGAAGATCAAATTTCGCTTTTTAATCCACTGCCGGAGATCGGAGGCAGAAACGATTCCCGGGATTATCCGGAAACGATGCCGCTAGGTTGGCCGACAAGTTTTTCTATCGAGTTAAAAGAATCGGCGTAACCTTTGTTGCATACTAGCCGCTGGAACGACCTTCAGGCGAATTAGACAACCACATGGTGATATTTGACTTGCCAAGACCGCGGAATTTGTTTTATTAGGCGAACGAGCAATCATAAGGCGGCCGGCAATAACTGGCGGCAGACCACCGAAATGCTGCGGAAATCACCCGGACGGCAAAGAAAAGGAGTATAATTTGGACCAGGAAGATATCCGGTTTTCTCCGGAACACATATGGGTTAGGTTGGAAGATGACAATCAGGCCACGATAGGGGTAACTGAAGAGACCATCAAGGAACGAGAAGAAATTACCAAGATTCGCCTGGCTTCCGAAGGAGATGAGTTCATCAAGGATGAGACTTTCGGGCGGATTACTACCTCCAAACCGACGGTCATCCGCCTATACGCACCGGTAAGCGGGGAAGTGCTGGAAGTCAACGAAGATGTCCTGGATGCCCCGGAAACACTTTTGGAAGACCCTTATGAGGAAGGCTGGCTGCTTCGGGTGGAGCTGTCCAACAGCGCCGAATACGACAACCTGATGACTCAGGATGAATACCAGGACTTCTTGGACGAAAACTATGACGATGAAGACGAAGACGACGAAGATGACGATCTCGATGATAGGGATGATGACGACGAAGACGATGACATGTAACGAGCGCTAGTCTGAAGTTTCATGAGCCCACTGGTTGAGTTGTCCGATAAAATATAGCCCGAACATAAGGTTTTTCTTGACAAGAACCGATCGCGGTCATAAAGTGGGCCTCGCTTTGAGCCGAGGTAGCTCAGTCGGTAGAGCAGGGGACTGAAAATCCCCGTGTCGGCGGTTCGATTCCGTCCCTCGGCACCACGAAAATCAAGGACTTAGGTAACTTAACCCTAAGTCCTTTTTTTATGGTTGCTCATTCTCTCCCCACGCTCTCCCCACTTTTTACGGCTATGGCTCAAGGCGGATTACCCTGTAGGAAAAGAAAAAGGGGTTGAATCCGTCTCAACCCCTGGTGGTCTAATTAAAGGTTAGGTCGTCACCGGCCAGGTGTAGCGGTCAGGCTCCATGTTCCTATCCTGCCAGGCGCTTTCTTCATCCAGCCCATGTCTTGGTATAGGCCGGACTATTTTGACGGCTCCTGGCGGCTCCTGGCGCTCGGTCGCCGGCCAGGTGGTTGAACCGGCTCAAGGGGGGCCAGTCCGTTTGGACTCCCTAAATCGGTATTACCGGTTAATACCCTCAGAACTTCTGAGGGTACCCGGCTCAAAGGATGTCCGGGGGATGGACTCCCTATAAAGGGTGTATCTTTTGGTGACCCCCTTTGAATTCGTCCGGCATTAACGACGGGATTCAACCGTAGCGTTATCACCACAGTTGCCCACGAAAAGTGATATCATTTGTCGTCGGTTATTTAACTTTGTTTATCCGCCAAGCTATGCTTCAGTTCATAGTTGTTTATCTTCTGTTTAGCCGCATCAAGATTGAAGTTTTTGCCGATGTAAACCGCGTGAACAGTGCCTTCAATTTTCCTGAATGCTCGATAATATCCGCCGGAAAGAATCACTTGCCAGCTACCTATTTTTTGCAAGTGGCCATCGGCAGGTTTAGCCTCATTTTGTTTAACTATGTTTAGCTTGCTATTACTTACTATTTCCTCAAGCTCTGCTATCCGCGACATGGCATTGTTTAGCTCTTGTTTAACCGCTTCAAGCTCATATTGTTTATCTTTGTTTATCCGCTCGACAACGGCTAAAACAACGTTCACGTATTGCTTGAAAGTCGCTTCGGCTATTTGGTCCAGGCCTGGCAATGAATGAAGCATTGTTCTGTAGGTAGTCGCCACATTACCTTGTCGGTCGAATTCGGCTTTGATTGCTTGCCAGTGCTCCAGGATAAAATCAATCGGCTTTGCCATGTTATCCCTCCTGATAAAATGTTTATCTTTTGTTTATCTCAGTCATAGCCTCATGTCAAGAGAATTGTTTAGCTTTTGTTTAACTCATTACTCCGGTAGTTGTTTATCTTTTGTTTAACCGATAAAATCAGGCTAAGTCACTAATATGTTTATTTTTGTTTAGCTTGATTTCACTATGTTTCACGTGGAACAATTGACGAAAGATAGGAAGCATTGTTTATCTTTTGTTTATCTCTTGTCGGATAAGTTTAACCTGGATGTTTAACCGGCCAGTCCTGGACTCAAGCGTTACCATCAGACTGTTTACATGTAAACGGCTCTTTTCTAGCAGCCTTGTGTATCAGACCGGTGTGTAGCTTTTGCGTATCAACTGCTTTGTTTATTTTTTGTTTAACCGCAAAAATGTTTAACCGGTGTTTAACCGGCATGTGTATCAGCCTTGTGTAGCGTTCCGTTGCATGAAACACTTGTCTAAGTTTAGACATTTCGGTTACATGTAACGACCCCTTGTGTAGCAATCTTGTGTAGCGCCTTGCAGGAAAGAAAAGGCCGGGTTGGTCCCGGCCCTGGTGGTGGTTAAAGACGGTCAAGTTGCCTTCGCCGATCCGCGATGGTCGGCCCCCGTCCGTAAATCTTCAGCTTGTCGCCGGTCAGTTTGCGGAAGCCTTCAAATAGCATCGCGCGGCGCTCGCTGTTAGGTTCATTCCGGCAGACTTTCCAGGCTCCGCGAACATCGCTTAGAACGTGTTCCGGAATGGGTCGCCCTAAAAGTTCATGAAGGTTCCTGATCGCCGCATCCGCTACGAAGGTCTGAAAGCCCGGGTCCTGGAATCGGTTAAACCGGCGCTCAATAGTGGCATGTTCCATGTTTTTACTCCTAATCGTCAAGATGTTTATTCATGTTTAGCTTTAATTTAAAGGATAATTCCCCAGTCACGTTTTAACTCGGTCTCGATCCGCTCAATGCCGTCTCGATAGTCGTCACCTCCGTGAATCCGGACTTGGATTCTCGGCAAGTTGCTTGCAAATTGAATCCCGCCATCGCGGAGTTTCTCGAAAAAAGTTTTTTCCTCTGCCAGGCAATCGTTAAGCGTTTTGACAGCTGCGGCCAGCTTTTTATAGATTGCTTTTCCTTCCGGTCGGACCTTTTCGCAAATAGCCCGGCTTGCGGCATGTTCGGCTTCGAGGAGTCGTCTTTTCTGAATCTCCATGGCTTCACGTAGGATGGTCCGACGTCGTCTAAGTTCTGCGAGTTCATTTCTGATTTCTAAAAAATCAGTGGGCTCCCCAATGGTTTCACTATCCAGATAGGCGAGTGCTGCGACTTTGACCGGTGATGGTCGATTCTCCAAGGCAACAAGGTCGCTAAGAATCCGGTCGATTTCCTGATCGGCGGCGGTCAATTCCGCGCGGACGGATTGAAGTTTCAAGAATTCTGATTTGTAGGTCGGATTGTCGTTGATATCCACTATGGGTTCCTTTCGTGCCTTATAGGCTTGGTTTATAAAGTCGGATCGACTTCGACCGACTTGAACGTTCCACAACTTGGGCAGTGGTGATACCTAACCCGCATGTTACCTATCCAGTTGGCCGTCTTGGTTCGTGCAATCACCTTCCGGCAAACTGGACATTCAGCCCCGGAACGTGCCTGACTATAGGTGCTCCCCTGGTCGATGGATTTCTTTTCGGATTCATCTGTCATAGGCTGTCCGTCTCCGGGTCGCTCGTTTCCCGGCGCTTGGTGTGCAATCTCTGCCGTGATAGTGGCGAAAGCCCGAATCCATCACCAATTTTGGCCATCATTTCAGTGGTCTGGATGCTGATTTTCAGCGCTGGATTCGGAACGGTCTGGCCATAGCTGACTATTAGTAATCCGGATTCCTTCAACATGGCCTCGGCGGTCAACCATCTATCGTAAGCCATGCAGTAGGTCGCCAAGGCGTTCCGGTCCAATTGCGATAGCAAGCCATGCCCGTAAAGCAACGGCGCTAGGCGGTCCCACTCGGTCTTGGCCTGGTCGGACAACCACGGTGGCGGGTCCGGCAAGCTCGACTCCGGCCAAATGTCGGCCGGCGGTTTCTTCGTTCGCTTGTTGCCGGTGAGCAATTTCAATGCCGGCGCTTTTGGTTTTCGTCCTTTCATTTCATCACCTCGCTTTGAAAAACTCCCCTATACCCCAATTTCTCCCCCACAAAATGTTGACTTGCCGTAACGGTCTTGTTCCCAAAGGCCGGTACGATTTCACCCCCCTTCCCCCCTGGCGGTGGTCGGGTCCACGGCAGGAAGGAAATCATGTCTCGGCCTCGAGGTCGGACGCTTCGTCCCATGTGTCGGCGGCATCATCGTTTTCGGCCTCATTGCCTTTAGACAACCTCTGTAAATCATCGTCACTTGCGTCACTATCGTCCCTATGGCAATCCTCATCTTCGGTAGTAGGGACGATAGGGACGATAGGGACGATGATTTGCGTCATGATTCTTAAGACTCGTCTCCCTCCAGTAGTCCGCTTACCGACTTCAGTTTCAATTCCTATTGTCCTTAGGAATGTCGCCGCGCGGATTAATCGGCCGGATAGCACATTGGCGGCCGTAGGCCAGGACTTCGAATGAACAACTCTATCACTCACTATGTCGCTTAGTTTTTCCAGTAACTCCCCTGCAGTTCCTTCCCATACGCTCTTATCGGCCATAAAGGCTCTAATGGCGCTTGCGACACAATCGCCCTCTAATGATTGCTCAACGATTCGTTGACAATTGGCAGCATAGGCGGATTGAAATTGTCCAGGTTGCCACGGCAAGGCGCTTTCGGCCGATATAATCCATTGATAATAATCAGCCATTCTCGGTAAAAAATTGTCATTACACTTAGATGATTGATTTTTTAGCGCCACTGAAACAGCGCTTAGTAGGCTTCCTAATATCTCTGCATGTGCCTTTTGAAATTGTTCTATCAGCTCTTTTTCTGCCTGGCGCTTTTCCGGCCGGATAGCAGGCAAGGTCAAAATTATTGCTCGGTCCATCAAATCATGCCGACTTGCAACGTTATTAATCCCGTTCAGCAAAACCGGTCGTTTTACATTCAAAACCACTTCATCGGCATCGGTATACAGTTGTCTAGTACAAAGCGTCCCACCGGTGGAGAGTCTGCAAAACGCATCGCTAAGCCAACCCGGAGTATTGGACAAATTGTCAAAACAAAGAATCAAAGAACTTACTGCGCCGATAACCAAATCTTGCTCCGTTCGCGGCGGCGCTCGAAGTTCCGAAATACTTGGGTCAATCAAGTTTTTCAAAAGGCGCGATAATGAACTTTTGCCGCTTCCTTGCTCGCCGGACAAGATGAGTATTGGAAATGGTCCGGTCGGTCGAAGTGAACCAAATAACCAGCTTGTCACTAAAATGAAGTCGTCATGACTTTCAAGGTTCAAGAGGCGCTCTAATGTCTTCCAAGATGAATCATTCCTTTTAGGAATAGGCAGTTCCTTCATTCCCGGTGGTCGGCGGAATTTCAGCGGTGAGTCGGAAACTATCTTCCAACCATCAGCGGTAACTTTAACGGCTTCCCACTTGTCATTCGCCAGGTCCAGATAAACGGCTCCGTTAAGTTCCCCGACTCGTATGAAGGTTTCAATTTGTGGTCCATCGAATTGTGCTTTCGATTCGAGCACTCGAAGCGTATCTTCAAAAGCCTGTGTCCCAGATGCGCGGCCGGTGGCCATGTAATATTGACGCGTCAACCATTGTCTAAAGCCCTTGCTTCGAACCGGCCAAGTTTCATGATGGTTTTTTTCTGGAATAGTTCCGAATGCCATACCATCGCCAGAGTGAAACAGTTCAGCGGCGGCGGCCAATTCCAATAAAATGTCACTCTGTGTTGGCTCCTTTTTTTTCCTGTCAATCTTTTCAGGCTCCTTGTTAGGTTTCGGCTCCTCGGTCCCGGCTTCCGGCTTCGGCGTCCATGGCTTGGCGGACTCAATCAGCTTAAGCCCCCGTGTGGCGCTCCAGCCTTCCGGCCACGGGTCGGCCAGGTCCCACTTCTCAGGAAAGTCGCTCGGAACATTTACTATCTGTATGGATACGGCCCCGGCGGCATGAACCAAGCTTGCCACTTGCTCAGCGTATCTCTTACCGGATGCGTCGTGGTCCGGCCAGACAACCGTTCGGCGGCCCTCTAACACTGTCCAGTCTGAACACTTCGCGGCATCGGCCCCGCCGCTTGATGTCGTGCTCGCAAATGTAGGAAAAAGTTTTTGCGCGGCATCGGCGGCCTTTTCGCCTTCGGTCACCAATACAGGCGCTTCAAGGCGTTCGGCCAATTCATCAAGCTGATAAAGTGGTCGCGGCTCAGGATAATGCTTCCAAATCCATTCGCCGTTTTCGCCGAAATAGAGCGGAAGGATGGTTTTTCGCGGCTTAGTGTTCCATCGGCAGGCAAGGTAAAGCGGTTCGCCCCGCGCGTCTCGATATATCCAATGAGCAACGGGTTTCCCAAGGCCCGGATACGCTGGGACCGTTCGCCGGTCGGATGGAATAGGTACCAACGGCTTGATTCTGGGTTCTTCCTTCTGTCTGGTCTCCGGCCGGGGTCCGGCTCCGTTTCCGCTTGGTGGCAGTCCAAGGTATTCGAGGCTTTCTCCGTAGGTCATGCCTCGGAAGTCGCGTAGATATTGAATCCGGTCGCCTGTCCATCCGCATTGACGGCATGTTCCTCGACCTTGCCCGTCTTTACCTTCAGCGGGGTTGATGAAAAATCGGTCATGGCCAGTTTTGCATTTCGGGCATGGTCCGCAATATTCCTGGCCGGTTTTCTTGGTCGCGGTGAGTCCGCCGGCCTGGTAGATTTCTAAGAGGTCCATGCGCTATACCTCTCTGAGCCATCGGTGAACGATCGGAGAAATCGCCCAAACCGCGATACACCACGGCAGGCGGCAGGCGGCGAACATCAAGAATTGCTTGACGGTTCCACGGAAGGTTGATAATATTCCCGGTGTTCGAGACTCTAAAAAAAACTCTGTCATCTGGCCTCGGTCGCTCGCAACGTCCGGGGCCGCTTCCATTTTGGCGGTCATCGGGCGGCCCTGGTCGGGTGAGTGGCCCGGGCTTCGAGAAATTCAATCAGCGAGTTAACAGTGTAGGCTATTTTCCGGCCAACCCGGATACGGTCGCGCGGCCCCTCATTCCGACTATCAAGATTTGCTAAAGTTCTCGAATGCAGGATACCACCGGAAAACCTGCCGACTTGAGTTCGTTCAACAAACGGACTCGGCCACTTATCCGCTAAGGCGCTAAAATTTGGTTTTGACATAAATACCTCCATGAATTTTCATGAAGGTATGTTAATGAGTATTTTGGTTCCCGTGAAGATTGCTATAATTGCGTCAAAAAAAAGGTGGTTTTAGCAGTATT
Organism: Deltaproteobacteria bacterium; assembly: GCA_015233515.1. Next base: position 9,793 of record JADFXS010000065.1, read on the forward strand.
ATTTTGAAGATTTTTTCAGTTGCTCGATGTATCGACGGATTGCACTGGCCAGGGCTTGGGCGGAATAAACTTTGACGTCAAGGCGTTTCAGCGAATCATCAACCAGACGGTAAAACGGGCCTTTTGGTGTAGGATAAGTCGCCGGTAATTTACTAGTATGGCGCATCCAGGAATCCACCAAAAGCTCCAATAGCGGGCTTAGTTCTCTTATATGATTGCGACCAGTTTTTACATTGATTTCTTCAGCGGCCCGGTCGGCCATAGCACTAATTTTTGCAATGGAATCAATTATATCTCGGTCAAGGAAAAATCTGGTTTCAACGTCAAGTGTATCCCAAATCTTTATCAGGCGGTCGGCCGTTTTGGAAAATTTTTTCAATTTATTTCGGGCTTGCTTGGGCGTATCTTCCGGGTCTTCATCGCGGGCAATCAACCGGCATGTGCTGGCGATACGCTCGATTTCCTCGGCAGGGATAGGACAAGGTTTTAGTTTAGCCATGATGCTATTTCCTTATCGGAATAATTTGAGCCTTAGTGGCCTTGGTCATGCTGATTTCAAGTCCTTTGATAGCCATGATTAAATCGCTTTGGTTCAAGTGGCTGTATCGCTCCGTTTGTGAAATTAGTTGATGTCCCATAAGTTGTTTTACGGTAAAAAGTGGAGTCCCTGCTTGAACAAGCCAGCTTGCGAAACTATGGCGGCATGAATGAAAAACAATTTTTTGTCGGGTGTCTTCAACCCCTCGATTCAATCCTAATTCTTTAACAACATCATCGAAAACCTTGGAAATCCGTTCTCTTTGAATATTTCCTCGACCAGGGAAAACTATTTCATTTGTTCTGATTTTATATCGTTGTGTAAGTATGATTTTTACTTTTTCGGTCATGAATGCTTGTCTTGTCTTGGAATTTTTTGTGTTCCTTAGTGTAATAATGCTTCTATCAAAATCCACGTCGGACCAACGAAGGCCGAAAATTTCACCAGCCCTCAACCCGCAGTGCAAGGAAAGAATAGCTTGCTCGGCCAAGTCCTGGCTCCTCTCAGCTAAGGCTGATACAAGGCTGTTAGCTTCCTCTTGTGTTAAGAATCTAACCCGGCTATTGTCAAAACGTGGTTTTTTGACTTTATTTACGGGATTTTCTCCTGTCCATATAGCGCAATTTCGCGCAAAATTATAAATCTGACGGGTTATGGCTAAGGCTGACAAGACGGTCCTGGGAGACAATCCGGCCTTACTCATTTTGCTTTTAATTCGTTCTAAGTCAAAGACTGAAACATCCTTCATCGGTTTGAGTCCTATGGCAGGTTCTATCCACAAACGGAACCGTTGTTCTTCCTTTATCCAAGACTGCTGTTTTTTATTGGACTTGGCTTGAGGAAGGTAGCTATTCCAAAAAACTTCAGCAACGGTAATATTTTCTTTTTTCAGTTGCTCGGCTTCAGCCAGTTCAGCCTGTTTCTTCTCCTGTGCGGCTTTCCGCTTTTGTTCGGATAGTTCTCGTTTTTCTTTTAGCCGGGCCGGTCCTTCTCCTAATCGGGAGGCCTCTTTTAGCTTGGCCAATTCTAAGGCGGCTCGCTGTTCGGACCAGCCCTCAGAACTCCAACCAAGGCCTTCTTCATGCCTTTTACCGTTTGCCTGATAGCGGAGGCTGTAGTAGCGGTCCAGGCGTACACCATGCCGCCGGGATTCATGCTCGTAGTATCGGACTCCTTTAGTTTTGGTTCCTCTCCACTTGGCCATTTTCTCTCCCCATTCTCTCCCCACTTTTTTGATGAAAGTGGGTGTTTTGAAGTGAAGCCATGTGAATGAAGTATAGAGATAAACAGTTGAAATGTCAAGATAGAAGTGTAATCTTGTGAAGCTTAATGAAATCTATTTCCAGGGACTGAAAATCCCCGTGTCGGCGGTTCGATTCCGTCCCTCGGCACCACGAAAA
>JADFXS010000683.1 GCA_015233515.1 Deltaproteobacteria bacterium
TGTTCTTAGCCTTGACATTTTCCATCATCTTCTGATAATCCCTCCCCTGGTCGACATAAAAATAAACCATTTTGTTCCATCACGATTTATTTCTCGGATTACCTGAATGTAGGGTCACAAAGCCCATTGGCTGATGCGACACTTTATCGGAATCATTATCAAATCCACATAGAAGTTTGTATACCTCGGCGTAGAGGAAATCAAGGACCACGGCGAGCCGTTCGAGGAGAAAATGAAACGGCTGGTGGCGCAACTGCGAGAGCAGCAGGCCGAACCCGCAAAACCGGACAAAGAGATTATGAAGAATCTCGAGTATCTTGGGCTTGGAGAGTAACACGTGATAGACTATGAAAAATTGCATAAGTCGCTAAAGAATCTCGAGCTACAGATTGAAAACTACAATCGCGCTGCTGATCGCAGAGAACTCACGGAGTTAGATCGTGAAGCGTTGGCCGAATCCGTCATCCATCGCTTTGAGACCTGCTATGACATGTTGTGGAAGCACCTGAAACGTTATATTATAGAAGAACTGGGCCTCGCTGATGTGCCCAACAGTCCCAAGCCGGTGTTTCGTTTAGCGGCCGAAAACAACTTATTGTCCATCGGGGTGGAACAGTGGCTTAATTACGCGGACGCACGCACCGCCACAGCTCATGATTACAGTGGAAAAAAGGCGGCGGATTGCCTGGAGGTAATTCCGGCCTTCATCGATGATGCCATCGGATTGTACCAAACCATGACGGGGACCTCATGGGAATGAGCGAAACGTTGAACATCACCGACAAACAACGCAAGGAAATTATCGCCTTGCTTTCCCGTTACTTACCGGACGTGGAAATCTGGGCCTTCGGCTCGCGGGTGAAGTTGTCGGCGCGCCCATATTCTGACCTCGATCTTGTTGCTTTAGCCAAACCAGATCAGAAGACCCGGATAGCCGAATTGAAGGAGGCCCTTGAGGAAAGTTCCTTGCCGTTTCGCGTGGATTTGCATGTCTGGGACGAATTGCCGGAGAGTTTTCGAAAGAACATCGAGTCGGAATACGTCGTTCTTCAGGAAGCCTATCCGGAATGTTGAGAGATGATCGTCCAGGATCCCCAAAGCGCCCTTCCATGCTGATTTTCGTGAAAAATCAATTGGCGAAGTTTCGTCAATCTGCTATAATCACCCCTCGGCCGTGTCGGCCTGAACCTAACTTACACCAGAGACCAAAATGAACCTTGATCCTCCCAGCCAATATATAGAACCGCCTTCTCGAATAGAATCGTGGCGGATGTTCGATCGAATAGCCCATCGCTATGATCTATTGAATCGTGTGCTTTCTTTAGGCCAGGATATCCTTTGGCGTCGTCGGCTGGCCAGGAACTTAGACCGCCTGCCCCGGCCGCGGGTGTTGGACTTGGCCACCGGAACGGCGGATGTGCTACTATCCATTTGCCAGATTAACGAACGGGTTCGGTTTGCCGCGGGGCTGGACATGTCGGTCGAAATGTTGGAAGTGGCCGGCCGGAAGGTCAAGAACGCCGGATTAGCTGCGAAGATCGCCCTGATTCAAGCCGACGCCATGGATCTTCCCGTGCGAGAAGGGAGTGTGGACGCCGTGACCATCGCCTTCGGTATCCGGAATGTCATTGACTTCGACCAGACGTTGCGGGAAATGTACCGTGTCCTCAAACCGGGTGGCCGGGCGCTTATCCTGGAGTTCTCTCTTCCGTCCCATCCTTTATTCCGGAGACTATATTTGTTTTATTTTCGGCATATCTTACCCCGGATCGGGGCCGTTATCTCGGGGGATGGCTATGCTTACCGGTATCTTAATCAGACCGTTGAGACATTCCCCTACGGTCAGGATTTTTGTGATCATATGACCGCGGCTGGTTTCCGGCAGGTCAAGCAGATACCACTCACTTTCGGTATCGCGGCCATTTACCGGGGCGAAAAATCGTGAAAAGCACGGCACCGAGGACACAGATAAGAGAAAGATAACCTAGAGGTAGGCTGTTGATATTTATTGAGCAGACAAAGCAGGCTTTGAGTCAACAACTCGAATCA
>JADFXS010000684.1 GCA_015233515.1 Deltaproteobacteria bacterium
TAGGCCAACCATTGGAATACCCCGGTTTTTTTTAGAACTCCGACGATGACCATCATACCCATGAGCAGAAAAATGACATTCCAATCCACGGCGTGCAGAGCCTGGTCATAGGTCAGTATTTGGAAAGCCTGATGGAAATGGCCAAGGGTATGGGTGATGAGCAGGATCAAGGCCGCGCCGATAAAGGCGGCCAGGGTTCGGTGCAGAATCTCGAAAGCGATGATTATATACACGGCTAAAAAGACGGCTAAGGCCATCCAGAAAGCTATACCCTGGAAACGTGACAGGGAGACTTCCGTCCAGGCTATAAAGCGACGTATTCCCTGGCTGTCTTCACCTTGATCCAGCATTTTCAAGGGGATGAATTCCGACGGGCGGAAACTGGTCTTGGTGACTTTCAGACTCCACCGGCCGGCCTCGATTTGGCTGGGTTCGGCCGGGATTTCGATGTTGAAAAGACCGTTGCGTCCGGTGCTCAAGGAGAGCCGGAGGGTAAGAATGGTTTACCATTGTGATAGGGCATGATGGTCGCATCCGCGACCGGGTTGCCCGAGGGGTCCAAGACTTTGCCTTGTATAATTAAGATGGATTTCGGTTGGTTATTGGAGCCGCCAAAAGCGCTGCCCGTCAGAAAGATGAATATGGCCAGAATGATTATCAACGCCGCGGTAAAGTTTTTCATCTGGTTTTTCTCCTCGTCCATATGGTTGTATGTCGAGAGTCAAAATTATGAAATAGGCTCGGCAGCCCAAATTGCGCGAGTATAGGGAGTGGATGATGAGAAATCCGGGATAGTTGAAGCTCCCCGCGGCAAGCCGCGAGGAATCTTCGACAGGCAAGGAACAAAAGTATTGATTCTTTTGCTCGCTAACCCCGCGGCAAGCCACGGGGAATGCGCTCGCCGGCATGTTCAAGCCGAGGGTTCGGCCAGAACTTCCTTCGCCACCCTGAAGGCGTCAATCGCCGCGGGCAGCCCGCAATAAACGGCGGTCTGGAGCAAGACTTCCATTATTTCCTCTTTCGTGCATCCGTTGCGCAGCGCCCCGGCCATATGCAGCTTGAGTTCATGACTTCGATTCAGGGCGGTCAGCATCGCCAGGTTAATCAAGCTCCTGGTTTTCCGAGGCAAGCCCGGGCGAGCCCAAATGGCTCCCCAGCAATACTCGGTCACCAACTCCTGCAAAGGCTGGGTGAACTCCGTCGTCTGAGCCAGGGCTTTATCCACGTATTCGGCGCCCATGACATCGCGACGAACTTTCATACCTTCATCATACAGTTTTTCGTTCATGGTCATTCTCCATAATATCGGTTTTGGAATTTAAATATCTCTAGGCGATTTTCGAAAGTTTTTTCTAAATGGCGCGGCCTGAATCTCCTCTCCTCCACCTTTTACATCAACACCGCAGTTGGTTATTTCGAGAACCTGACCTCACGGATCGCGGGCTTATGGCGCCAAGAAACGCCCGCTTACTGTCATTTCGAAGCGAAGCGAGAAATCTCCGTCGTTTTCAAAAAGGGTTTTTTTTCAGAGATTTCCCGTCGCGGCCCGTAGCCGTTCCGTCGAAGTAGCCAAGATACCTCAAAACGAAAAAATTTTCGAGAACCACTATAACTCCAAAACGATGAAACTTTGGAGAAACGCGATACCTACGTGTATAACGCCGTGTGTCCGGCGGCTGGAAAAACGTTCTAGTTAATCCTGCCTGCTGCGGACACGGCTTCTATGACTTATTTTCTCAAGGAATTGGCGAAATGTTTTGAAGACTACCAGCTGGTAGTCATTCTGGATGGAGCAGGATGGCCTAAAAAAACTCGAAAGTGCGCGGCATTCAGAATGTGCGTCTTATATATTTGCCGCCGTATTCGTCGGAGTTGTGCTCACCGCCGATAAAAATCATGGAATATATTTGGCCCCTAGGGTGTTGATCGAATCCAACTCCACCAGGTGATTGAATTCGGCGAAAGTGACCATCCGGTCCATTATATCCCGAGTGGTGCCTTTTTCCTTTAGGTGCGTCATCAGATTACAGACCGCTTTGG
>JADFXS010000685.1 GCA_015233515.1 Deltaproteobacteria bacterium
CCGATCACCAGGTCGAATTTGTCGGAAAAAAACTCCACCGACTCGCCTCCGATCAATCCGCCCGACCCCGTGATTAACACTATTTTCATGTCGTCGTTCCTGATTGAAATTTTAAGTTCTTCGGGTTAGTCCGACTGAATTCGGAAACTCTGCCTTAGGAATGAACTCCGACGCCTAAGTCTCGCCTCAGTTCTCCTTGGTTTGTCCCAGGACTACCCTGAAGTCATCCATGGTCTTGACCGTGACGGCTTTTTTCCGCAGCATCCTCAGCATGGCCAGGTCGTCTAGCTGATTGATTTGGTCAGCCAGCGGCGAAGGCACGGCCCCAAAACGCGACTCCAGATTATCCAGCACCGACTCCCGGGCATCAGCCAACGAGCCCTGCTGTAGACCCTGCTGTAGACCTTGCTGTAGACCTTTTTGGATCCCTTTCTCAACCCAGGTTTGCATGAAACCAGGCATGGCATCCTCCTTTTCATCGCCGTAAACATCATGCACGGCTTGGCTTAACTCATCCTCTGTGATTTTGTCTATATTTGCTTCCAGATAGTGGACCACTTTTCGAAAGAAATCGGCATTTTCCGGCCACCCAAGCCGGCCCAACAGTTCCAAGGGCTCTCGGATCCGATATTTCAGGTCCGGAGAAAAGATGTACTTCAGCAACAGCAAAGCCGCCCGGAGCCGGAACTGCCCCCTGATAGTCTCGGCCTGATACGGCCCCAGGTTATAAAACAGAAACTGAAAATCGGGTAAAAATGATTGCAGGGCTGGATGATGGGTGACCAGTCCCTGAAATCTCCGGTCCAATTCCCATCTGGCCGGCCCATGATAGAAGACCAACGGGATGATCGGCGGCAGTAGGCCCTTCCATCCCTGGTCGATGAGCTGCCCCCACATCTTGACCATGTAACGCAAGAGATAAAAGGCGATCAATGGTTCTGGGGAACTTTTGTGCTCAAAGAGAATGTAAACTACGGCCGGCCCGGCAGGCGTCGTGTCCACCCGGTAAACCAGATCCGACAGACGTTCCCGGAGTTCCGGATCAACGTAAGTATCCTTGTTCAATTCCAGTGTATCCAGCTTCAGCAGTCCGGCCACCTCTTCCGGCAAGTAATTGCGCAGAAAATCTTCAGCCTCCGCCTTAACGGAGAAGATGCCCTTAAAGAAGTGGTCGTGGCTATTCGTCAAGTCAGACAATCAGGCCCCCGGGATGGGTTTGGGTTCTCGGCATCAGCTTGTTATTACAATCGGTTAATATCATAAGCCGGGAGCTTTGGTGGCGCGGGGTAGGATATTCAGCAGAGTATTTAGGGTTTTTTTAGGACATCGTGTTTGCCGGCTTTCCTTAAAATATAAAGCTCCCCTTTTATTTCAAGGGTATTTCATTCCCGGAGCTTTTTAAAAGACTCGATCATCTCATCGACATTATCAAAAGGGCCGATTAAATTTCCTTCAGCAATTTCCATATCTACCAGAGCTTCTCCCTCCTGCCATTCCCTGGTCCAAAAATAGGACTGGTCATCAGAATCGGATGAAACTAATTCTACCTCTTCGGGCGGCAAGGTCTTCAGAAATCGTCTGACTGCCTCCGAAGCAGAGCCGCTTAGCTTCAAGGTCAAAGTCTCCATGCTGTTCTCCATAAAATCTATTTCTATTTTAACTTACTTATCTTGAAAAAGAAAGCCCTTAATCTTCGGCGGATAATTTTTTTCCCTCGTCGATCAGTCCGCCCAATCTGCGGATACCCTGCCGTCACTTGATCATAGGCGGACCGCTGCCGGCCGCTTTTATGGCCAGGCAATCGTACAACACCCGATCACCCTGATAGGTGACTTCGCTCCGTTTCAGAATACGCCAGCCGCCGTTTTGGTACATCCCGTCAGCCGCGATCCTCTCCACCAATCCGGCCGCCGAGTCAAGATATTCCACCAGATGACGGTCTTGAGCCAGCACGATGTGTTTCATCCCAGGGCCGGTGACAATAGTGGCCGGTTCCACGATCAGGTGGGCCAGGTCATAGGACGGGATGGCCGCCACGC
>JADFXS010000686.1 GCA_015233515.1 Deltaproteobacteria bacterium
CCGGGCAGTGCCCGGAGCCATCAGCGAGTGAGCATTGGCGCTGGACTGAACAGTTCCCGAGTTCGAGCAGGTTTTGGGGTGCGGGACCTTCCCGCCGAGCGTTGCAGCCAGGAGTTACGTGCCTCGACGCCCGGAAGTGGTGAATTAGGGCTACAGGCAGACCTGAACGGTTCGCTCTCAAGAGTCATGCTTTGAATTCGTCGGTTGGGTGAAGCGATGCGAAACTCAGACAAAAAGCATGGTCAAGTTGCGTTGAAGCGCCGGTTCAAGAAACTTTTGCACGAATGCGCGTTGTAGCAAGGAGTTATGTTCTTCCTTGCCGCAAGATAGTGAATTTCCCGACGCCAAGCCTTCGGGATTCGGGACTTTCAGGCCATCCACACCTGTGGAGGAGTCATGGACATGGCCTGGTATTCGATACGGTAAGGTTTGATTTCTACTATCGCGTAATTGGGATCATCCGGTCCGGAGAAATAATTTAGCATGCGATCATCCCAGAAAGCCTTTTTATTGGCTTCGTCGGTCAGAATTTCCGCCCGGCCTTGCACCTGAAGGTACGACTCCGCGGTTTCCGGACTGGTGACCCCTGTAGTCAGATGCACTTCCGGGTTCTTAAGCATTTGACTTACTTTACGGGAGTTGAAATGAGTCACGAAGCGGATAGTCAGATTTGCGTCCATAATCGGAGTCACATATCGCACCCACGGCTTGCCATCCGCGTCGACGGTGGCCAGGGCTGACAATCTGGGTTGGGCCAGCTTGGCCAGGATTAAACTCTTCAGTTCGGACATGGGGTCACCTCCAGGTTGGTATTTCGATTAAAGTTGTAAAATCGGAAGTCACTATTTAGTCCTTGGTATGAAAATGGTGGTTTTGACAACGCCGCATTTAGGTAATGAGTTCCAGCTAGCTCCCAAGTTCCAGCTTGGAAGCTCCCCGCGGCTCGTTGCGGGGAAGCTCCGGCAAAGAGCTGAACCCCAAAAGACAGTTTGGCAGTCTTTTCCAAGATCAGTAATACAGGCGGATCTCCACCGTGACGTTGCCGGTGTCCACGGGGAATTTGCTCTTTTCAAAGCTCGGGAAGCCGGTCTCAATACCGGAGACGCCATATCCCTGCTTGGGGATACCCAGAAAGTTCCTCTCAAACCGGCCGGTGTTTTCTTCGTCGTGGTACAAGGCTATGGCGTATTCGCCGTAGGGCACGTCGTTGAATACCACCTTGGCCCGCGATCCGCTTATCTTCACTTTATCTTTTTTAAAAGCTTTTTGAAATTGTTCGGGAAAACCATCGTCCGAAGAAAAAAGGGCGACGCGGGCATAACCGTGATCGTTATTGAACCCCTCCATTATAACGGTGATGGTTCCTTGTCCACCGGCTGCCCCCATAGTCGCCATCAATAAAACAGCGATCAGACTGATCGTGACAATTTTTTTCATGTGAATCCTCTCTTCTTGCTTTATTGCACCTGGTTCAAGGACGATCATTATCCAATTTTATACGAATATAGATGAAAAAGAAATCATTTCCGGTTGATAGACCGTTTCTTTAAAAAAAATCGGGCAGATCGCTCCGCCCGATAAAGTTATGCCCATTCGGTACTAGTAATTTCGGTTCCTATTCCCCGATCAGTTCAAGCCCCCAGCGGCAAGCTGTCGGGAATGCGTTCAGTTGCATGTTCAGTCACCGATCCCCGTGGTTTGACGGACATAAATTTAATCAAATTTTTCTTCCTCGCTTTTGTTAGGAAACAAAAGAGCAAAAATAATCGCCGCCAAAAACCCGATCGGTATCGAAACAATCCCGGGGTTTCTGAGTTTGAACAGTGGGGCGTCCAGCCCTATCATCGATGTCCCGTCCTTGTTGGCTTCAAAGGTTTTCTTGGCTTTTTCCATTTCGCCGCGATCTTTTTCCGTCAGATCCTGGCCGCCGGCCTGCTTTTTTTCCAAGGCGGCGATCTGAGTTTTGGCGCCGGCGGCCACTAGCTTGGGATAAGTCATGTTGGGAGACACCAGAACCAATCCCAGGGATAAGATGGTGC
>JADFXS010000687.1 GCA_015233515.1 Deltaproteobacteria bacterium
GGATCATGGGGACGGTTGGGGTGGCTCTTCCATCATTCGCCAGGCGGAAATCATCGATCGAATCGACATGTCGGTGGCCTGGCCGGGCCTGACGATCTTGATCACGGAAACCACCGGCCAGCATGGAGCTATGTTTGAAGTCACGGCGGATGGCGGGCTTACGGAGATCCCTCTGACCGATAACGCCCAAGCGGTTCTGGATGCGATCAGTAATACCAGCGAACCTTCCCTGGTGAGCGCGGTTTATACCGGCGGCGCCGGAGGCAGCGCTCGAGCCGGAGTGACCAAGTATCCCATCAAGTTGACACAGGCCGTGCATACCGGAAAAGCTCAGCTGACGATCGGTGGGTGCGAAGGCTATATCCTGCCGGGCGGCAACATCACTTTTCTGGTGGATGTGGAAAAAGTCAAGGCCGGGGCCTTTTACTGGACGCCGACTCCGGCGACCATTTGTCCGCTGGAGTATACCATGGAGCGAACGGACTACGAGGCCATGGGCGGTCACCTGGAAGCCATGAAACCTTTTCCGGCCAAGAAACCGGTGGAAAAGTAACCGTCACCGGATAAAGGCGCAGGAAAAAAATCGAACGAATTAGGTGAATAAGTGGTGGCGATCACTGTCTATTATAGACAAAATGCTTGTTTGGCGGGGACAGTTCGGCTCTGGTCGTTGGGAGCAGCACATCGCTCCCGCAGCCGGAACAAGTCCGCCATCAGGCCGAAACTAGACAGTTGAGGCGCACATGAGCTACCGCCGCTCCATAACCACCACCGACGACGATTGGACCGTAGTTGATTACGGTCCGATGTATTTGCGCATCAAAGCCGCCAGGGATGGCAAGACCGAACCGGAGATGGTCAGGGAAGCCGCCGAATTATCAATGACCTATCTGGATCGGGTAGCCCGTTTGCGAAAGGATTTAAGTCGGCCGGCGATTCGGATTGAGCAGATCCCGGGCGATGAGATTGCCGAGAGGATGATTAAAAGCGTGAGGATGATCGGCGATGCGGACCTGACCCCTATGGCGGCGGTGGCGGGCACCCTGGCGGATTTCGTGGCCGACTGGCTCCAGGAACAGGGAGCGACCAAAGTGATCGTGGATAACGGCGGCGACATCGCGGTCAGGCTGGAGCAGGCGGAACGCGCCGGAATCGGAGTCAGACCGGATATCCGGTCCTTGAACATCTCTCATGTCGTTCATCTGGATTCGAGATCTCGATCCTGGGGAATTACCACCAGTGGACTCGGCGGCCGAAGCTTTACCAGGGGCATCGCCTCCGCCGTAACGGTCGTGGCTTTGACCGCGTCCATCGCGGATGCCGCCTCAACGGCGATCGGCAACGCCTGCATGGTCGAAGATGAGTCCATCCGGCAGGTTCCGGCCGACCGGCTGGACCCGGATACCGACCTCATCGGCGTGCCCGTGACAGTCCAAGTCGGGGCTTTGAGCCGTCAAAAATTCGCATGCGCCGTCGAACGGGCTCAAAAAAAAGGCGAAGACCTATCGCGACAAGGGATCATCTTCGGAGCCCTGATCGCCGCCGGCGGCGTCTTTTCCATGACGGAAAAAATTAAATCGATAATGACTGAAGCTTCCAGTCATTCCAACCGGCCTCCGATAGGGTGGAAGTAGCGGTTTGATAAGGGTAATTTTGGGTCAGAAGTGCCAACTCCACGGATCGCCGGGTTACGGCGTCAAGAAACGTCCGCTTACCATCATTGCGATCGAAGGGAGAAATCTCGTTCTTTTCCAGGAAGGTTTTTGGTCATTAGGATTTCTCTCGCGGCTTGCACCGCTCATTGAAATGACACCATACGCTCCGTTGGGAGGCAAATTAGAGCAATTTGAACCGACCCCGAGATGCTGTTTTGTGGAAGAGGCAATGTTCGTTCTCGAGATGGGCATGATTATTAGTTGGGTTTTGATAGCAACTAAAGAGAGAGGGACAGTCGAAAATGCTTGAAGAAGTAAGAAGCCATTATGGCAAACTGAAGCTGCTCATAGACGGCGAATGGGTGGAGTCGCAATCAACCATTA
>JADFXS010000688.1 GCA_015233515.1 Deltaproteobacteria bacterium
GGGCATAGCCCCCAAACGACGTCTGGCATCGATCAGCAACACTCTCAGCCCGGCTTCAACCGCCGCTTTGGCGGCCATGGCTCCAGCCGGCCCGGCTCCGACGACCAGAACATCCCAGCGATTATCGATCATATCAATTGGTCACTCCATCAATTTTCGGACCACATTTTCTATCAACAAACAGTTCAAGTCGGTTTGCTGGTCGAAGCGACCAGCATAGGCGTCCATACCTTTACCCAAGTCATAACATGTGGTTGAATCCAGATTGATCAGGATCCCCCGAGCGCCGGTGGTTTCCATTTCCCTTTGGTGTTTGGAAAAAAAAGCTTCGCAGCAACTGCCGACATAGACTCCGCGCCCGTTTGGTCCGATACGAGTGAGGATTTCGTTTAAATGTTCGAAACTCTGGATAGAAATCGGTTCCATACCCATTTGGTCCGCCAATAGATACATGTCGCCGATCCGGCATTCTCCGCATTGTCCACAATCGGGGATGGAACGATAAGCGCAATCCACTTTTTTTGAGCAATAAGGCAGAAGCAACCAGTGGGGATGAAGACCTTTCAAGTCTTGTGGTTTTAAATTCATCAGAAAAAGATCGTTAGCCTCTTCCGCGGCCACTCCCCAGGTCACCAGATCCAATCGTTCGGAGGTCCGGTTCAGGGCCTCGATAACTTGGTCCCGGCTGATTCCGACCAGTTCTCCGGAATGGTGATCATAAAAATCGACTAACGTCCGCCGCAATTCGTCGGGGTTGGCGCGAACTCCCTTCAGAGCCGCTTCCATATCCAGAATAAACCTGGAGGGATGACAAAAAAAATCGCCGGTGATCAAAGCTTGCTCGATCCGACGTTGCCGAGGCTCTATGGACAAATGAACGCGCAGAGTTCCGCCTTCGGTTTGATAGACCATCCAATACCAATCGGGTCCCGGTTTCCCCTTTACGCCTGAAATCCAGGCCGGCGACTGATAAAATGATTTCCGTCGGTCTAATTCCCGTTGTTCGGCGGCCGTCAGGCCTTGAGGGACAAAAGTCAGGTCAAAAGCCCGGGCAAAGGCCCGAGCCAACGCTTCTTTAATTCGAGCCATGTTGGGCGGATTATCCAGTAAATCATTCAGAAAACAAACTCTTTGCTTCAGGGATTCAATCTCTCTTTTTTTTAATTTCTCCACCGGCACCCGCAAGCTTTTTAAAAAGAGTTCTATCTCGTTTTCAATCAGCAAGGTCCCTTGGAACATGAATCCATCGCTTAAACTGACGCCTCCGGTGCCGCTGATCTTACGGCCGTCTATTTCAATATCGTTTCGCGGGCGATAACTGGCGGATAATCCAAAATCAAACAAAGCTTGAGCGGCTGCGCCGCCGATGCTGGACATTATTTGGTCATAAGGACCGGTAAACGGTCCCTGGCCCGGTTTACCAAATAGTTCCCAACCCAGAGCCGACGTCTGAAAAAGAATCGCGCCGCCGCCGGTTGGACGTCGGCCGACGTCAAAACCTTTAGCGCGACAGAAATCCAGACGAATTTCTCTTTCCAGCGATTGATAACGACCGACCAAGGCGGCGGGAGGAGAAAATCTTAAAAAACGTAACGTGGGTAATGATCGGCCGGCCGAGACTTCCTCGAGGATAATTTCATCCAAGGCCATGTTTTCGGCGGCGGATATAAGGCCGGTGTCAAGAAGACGCCAAGGGAATTCAGACATATTTATTCCAGCGTAGGCCGGCTCCAAGCTCGAAACTGAAGCCGTTTACGGTTGAGATGATTGCAAAATCAGGGATTTGGTCCGGCTCGGGGAGAACGGGATTTGAAGCCGGAAGAATACTGATATATTTTGAGGTCTTGAAGCACTCCGCGGAGAGCTGCGAATAATCTTCGACATGTAAGGAACAAAAGCGTTTTTGTTGTTTGCTCGTTAACCCGCGGCAAGCTACGGGGAATGCGCTCGCCGGCATGTTCAAAATCGAGCCTGCCATAGGCGGACAAGCCCGACAAATAGTTGGACCCAAAGGTCGGTTTTGGTATTTAGCCCTAT
>JADFXS010000689.1 GCA_015233515.1 Deltaproteobacteria bacterium
ATGAGCTGAGATTTTGACCGCATCATTCCGAAAAAACTTTCGAGCATCGCTATAAATGACCGGTTGTAAAAAGTCGAAACAGGCCGAACTTCGGGACAAAGACCGCGAACGGCCTTTACCCGGAGCTGGGATTTCAGTCGTTATACTATGGGTTCCTGGCGGTTTATTCCGAGACATTTATCGGCAAATTGACACCACTGGGCGCAACCTTCGTTCAGTTTCGGGTTAGGAAAGATGTATCCACAGCCACGACAACGCCTTTGAGCGTCATCCTTGTAAAATTCTATTTGGGTTTGGCAGTTGGGACAGGTGATTTCAAATATGTCATCCGGCCGCCAGAACATGGTGTTTTGCCCCGGGCATTTGGTCATGGACATGATCGGATCTCCTTTCGCCAATAAATAGCTTATTAGTTCAGGTTTTCGGTTACTTGCCCCTGCATATCCACTCGGACCAGCCGTAAGGGGATAGCCTGGCCGCTGTTCTTGATGGCTTGTTTCACCAAATTGACCAAGCCAAAACAACAAGGGACGCTCTGATAGAGGACCGTAACCTCGGGGATTTGGTTTTGCTGAAAGATTTCCGTTAATTTGGCCGAATATGATTCGGTCTGGTCCAGTTTGGGACAGGCGATGATCAAACTCCGATCAGGTAGAAAGTCCCTATGCAGGCCGGTCAGGGTAAAACCGGTGCAATCCGCCGCGATCAGCAGACCGGCATTATTATAAAACGGTGCTTTCGTGGGCACTAGATGGAGTTGAACCGGCCAGTTACGCAAGGCGGACGGAATGTTCATCCCCGCGGCAGCCCGCGCCATGGGCTTAAGCTCTTGAACCATACTGCCCGGGCAACCACACGCCAAAGCCGGCGGCGTCGGTTCGGGTTGCCCATGCCGGGTTTGACGCCGTAAATGGGTTTCAACCGCTTTTTCATCGAAATCAGGAGCTTCCCGGACAATTACCTGCAAAGCGTCATTGGGGCATTGCTTGAGACAGGCCCCTAAACCGTCACAATAATTTTCGCCGACCAACCGAGCCTTTCCGTCAATGACCGCCAAGGCTCCTTCAGCGCAGCCGGTCACGCAGAGACCGCAGCCGTCGCATTTTTCTTCATCAATCTGAATTATTTCTCTCTTGGCCATAATCCACCTCCCAGCCTTATTTATAAGGTAAGTTACCAGAAGGTCTTTAACCAGGCCTTGACTCTAGTCAAATAAAAAACAGATGGATACGAGCTTCAACCGAGCAGCGTGGGTTGAGATTGAAGATCCCTTTAGCAGGCTATGCTGAATGCACTCGCCGGCATGGCCGCATTTTGCCAGGCCGAGCCCTGGTCATATTATTTCCCGCATCTTCGGACGGTGCTTATTCTGTTCCTTCGATTTTAAAGATGGCGTCCCTTGCGGTTGTATCGCTGTAAATAAGACTCATGATCCCAGGAAAATATTTATCCATCATGGCCACGTTGGCGTAAACCAAGTGCCGAACGATGGTCGGAGTCAAAATTCCATCCTTCCACGTCTATGCTGGTTTTAAAACGGACCTCTCCATCAGTAAAATCCATCTCGAAATTGCCAATGAACATCCCATAATTGGCGCGGGTAATGAATTCCGCCATCTCGCCTCGTTTGTTTTCCGGAACAAAAGCTGTCAAGTTGGAATAAAAAACAATTTGATTTTCTTCATCTCTAGCTCGGGCGACACAATCCCAGCGACCGTTCTTCCCGCGAAATCCCATGCGCAGCAACTGGTGATCTTCGACCTCCTGAAAATGCCATTCATCCTCGATAAAAAATTGTTTCATGATTTCAAAAATTTTCCCCATGGATTTCCTCTTTTCCCGTATTGGTCCTGAGTACTTAAGCTCCCCGCAGCGGGGTCCAAGGTATCTTCGATGTGTAAGGAACGAAAGTGCTTTAAT
Source organism: Deltaproteobacteria bacterium (assembly GCA_015233515.1). The sequence goes on from JADFXS010000689.1 coordinate 1,921, forward strand.
TTTTATGCTCGCCTGCATGTTCAAAGGCCAAGTCGAACCAGGTTTCTTAATAAATAGGCCGGAATGGAACCTGCTCCATTAACCAATCGAATCGAACTTGATCGGAAGTTCG
>JADFXS010000690.1 GCA_015233515.1 Deltaproteobacteria bacterium
ATACCAGCTTTACGGCGAGGCCCACACTCCATGGCAGTGGTATCCTGCCCTGAGGGATTTGGCACTCCAACTGGGTCTCATTAGTTTTTCCTCCCCATTTGACACGACGGCCGTGGATTTTCTGGAAGAAATGGGTGTACCGGCCTACAAGGTTGCCTCTTTTGAAATAACGGATATCCCTCTGATAGAATATATAGCATCGAAAGGCAAGCCCGTATTGATTTCCACCGGTATCGCTACGCTGGCCGACATAGAGGAAGCGATAGATACATGCCGTAAAGCCGGCAACGATCAAATAGCGCTTCTTAAGTGTTCGAGCACTTATCCAACCGGTTTCCATGAAATCGACCTTCGGACTATACCGCACCTGCGTGATACCTTTGGCGTAACCGTGGGGCTTTCGGACCATTCGACGGGAATATCGGCTTCTATCGCCGCGGCCGCATTGGGGGCCAGTATTGTGGAAAAACACATTATCCTGGATAAAAGCCTCGGTGGACCCGATGCGGCTTTTTCGCTTTCCCCCGAGGAGTTTTCCAATATGGTAAGGTCGATAAGAGAAACTGAAATGGCCCTCGGACGCGCCAGCTACGAACTGAGTGAAGGTGCAAAGCTCAGCAGAACCCACAGCCGTTCACTCTTTGCAGTGAGTGACATTATGGCCGGCGAGCCTTTCACCAAAGCAAACGTCCGCTCCATAAGGCCGGGCCAGGGACTCCATCCCAGACACCTGAGCTACGTGCTGGCAAGACGCGCACGGGTGGATATTCCAAGGGGAACTCCGCTTCAATGGCCTCACATCGATTGACCTGAAGTTATAAAATGATGATAATTAATGACGTATTGTACTCGATTGTAATAGAATGATGATATGGTAAAGAACTTACTAATTTCTCCGGTTAACCCAACTCCCGACCAGGGGACAGACTTATTGTAAAAAATAACGGGACAATTCAAGAACATGACGAATATCAGGAAAATAGCTTTCAAGAAACAAGGGGTTGGCCGCAAGTCAGTGATGTTCGATAAATGGAACATCACAATTATTTGTTTGACAAATGCCGGTTATAGAAATTTTTGAATTGATATGGTAATATAGACATCAATCCAGGAAGATTATAAAAAACATATCTGAACCGAAAATGCAGCGTTAAGGGAGAGCGCAAGTGATAAAACAGCTTATTTTAAGCAAATTCACGGCTTTTGAAAGCCTCGATTTGGAATTCTCACCCGGCGTCAACATTTTTATAGGTGAGAACGATACAGGCAAAACTCATATTCTCAAGGTTATATATTCTGCCTGCGATATTACAAGCAGTAAGAAAAGCTTTGCCGAAAAACTCGTCAAAGTTTTTCTTCCATCCGCCGAGCAGCCGGGACGCCTGGTGAAACGGGCGGCCGGAGATGCTACGGGCTCTGTAGAATTATATCGTTTGCTGCCGGAAACAGGCCAATCCATCAATATCAAGCTATCAATGACGCGTCTTCTCAAAAAAACTGACGAAGCGGTTCTTTCGGGTGCCCATAAGCAGTGGCTGAAAAATCCACTTAAATCGGTTTACGTTCCTGTCAAGGATATGTTGGCAAACGCACCAGGGTTTATTGCGATGTACGAAAAACATGATCTCCATTTTGAAGAGGTCTATCCCGACATCCTTTATCGGGCCTTTTGGCCGCTGCTTAGAGACCCGATAGACGACAGCCGGCAACAGTGTCTCGAAATGCTGCAAACATTAATGGGCGGTTTTATAGAACAACAAGGTGAAGAGTTCTTTCTTAACAGAAAACGTGGGGTGATAGAATTCACCTTGCTTGCCGAAGGGTTCCGGAAGCTGGCTCTTCTGTGGTTACTGATTCAAAATGGTACCTTGTCTGACGGCGCAGTGCTTTGCTGGGACGAACCTGAAACCAACCTCAATCCACGCATGATGCAACCCGTGGTAAAGATCCTGATCGGTCTGCAACGCCTGGGTGTTCAGATTTTTCTTAGTACCCATAACTATGTGATTCTTAAGGAATTCGATTTACAG
>JADFXS010000691.1 GCA_015233515.1 Deltaproteobacteria bacterium
ACTGATATAATTAGATAATCCTCGAAAATACCAGGGATTCTCTTAAACTCCAGTCTTAAACTAACTTTGTCTTCTATTTAGAGCCTTCCTGCCCACGAACTTTGGGCGGTTCCGGGTTCCGAGTCTCGACAGCATTCCCAGAATTGTCAAACCATGGTGGTCCCCCGGCAAAGTCTGGAGTTTACCTATTATTATTACATACCAAGGCCGTGACGTCCCCCTCAGCTTATGGCGCCAGCCAACCCCATTTCACGAATATGGCTTGACCTTCGGCAGACTGAAGGAAATCGGCGAACTCCTTGTCCAGAACCTTTTTTTCGGAACGATTGGTGATGGCCACGCCGCAGGAGCGATAAATCGTGTTCTCCGGTTCGGTGTTGACCAGGTCGGCGGAGGCGGGGCTTTCTTTCTGCCAAATGGTCCAGATGAGCCAAGCATCATAGGCAGGATCAGCGCCCCAGATTTTTTTGGCCTCGGCGCTGTTTGGCGCGAAAGCGCCGATGTTGCGGCGCACCCCGTCCACTAGTTTGATATTCCCGGTTCGGCCGGCCACATCCTCCCACATGCCCACCTGCCCGGCGCCTTGAACCACCAGAATCCGAAAACCCGGTTTGGCCAGATCGTTAATGCCCTTGATACCCTTCGGATTGCCGGGGCGGACGAGAATTGCCGACGGACGCAGGTACATGGAACGGATCGTTGAGGCGTCGATCAACCCGGGGAGGTCTTTCTGTGCGAAGTCGGTCATCATATACTCGGAACCGCTGAAGATTAAATCGGCATCTTTCATCGCCTGCTCCTTCCAAACCAGAGTGGGACCGGCGACGACTTCCACCTTGATGCCTTTCTTTTCTCCGAATACCATCGCGGCTTCGCGCATAGCCGGCGCCGGGCCGCCGGGACCATAGGCGCGAAGCACGACTTCTGTTTTGTCCGTCTGGGTTGTATCCTGGGCCTGTGCGAACGGATGCACCAGGATAAGGAAGAATGTCGCCACGATTAGACTCGAGACAAGTGCGATCGCTTTGGGCTTCATAGCGTCTCCTCTCCTCAAGGTATCATTCAGTTGTTGTCCAGTATCTATTAGAGTTAACGGTTCAAGGAGCGTACGTCAAGAAAATAGCATCGACCGGATACTAGTTTTCAAACTATGATGTCTTAATTTTCTTATTAATTGGGCTGGATGGGAAAAATTTCGGCATATATGAAATTATTTTTTCATGGTATCTTAGTCAAGGATAGTAAGGTTTTCCGGCATTGTTCGATTAAGAGTTACAAGATTTCGGTGGCGGCCGGTCGGATATGTTCAGCAATAATAAGCCCATATATTTTTTAGTCGTAACCTCTAAGAGAACGCCGCGAGTCAAATAGTCGGCGTTTTGCAAGGATCTGATAGCGCCTTAGTATCATTGTTCCATACCAGGTAATATGAAAAATTACCGCTCCCCAGGGGTTGCTTATTTTTTTTCCGATCCTATTATGAATAATTATTTATGGAAGCGTAGGACTATGGTTGCTTATCCTAAAATCGATGCAATCAGGGCTGTCCGGACCAGCTTTCAATAACTAAAAAGGAACTATATTTGCCCTCAACCTTCAACATGACCGCCGGCCTGCCCCGGGCGCCCAAAAGTTCCCTGACCGGGCTTTTCCGGTCCCCGTGGTTCGATGTCGGCCAATTCCTCGTGGTCATCGGGCTGCTGGTCTGGTTTTTCCTGCACGGCACTGAACATTTGGGGTACCATTGGCAATGGTACCGGGTGCCCCAGTATCTTTTTTCCCTTAAGGAAGGCCATCTGACCTGGGGCCCTCTGGCGGAAGGCATACTCATCACCTTTCACCTTTCCGCCGTGGGACTGGTTTTTTCCTTTGTTTTCGGACTGCTCACCGCCCTCTTCCGGCTTTCGAATTCCTTTACCGCCCGGCTTCTGGCCCGCGGGTACCTGGAATTGATCCGCAACACGCCCCTTATGGTCCAAATCTTCATTTTATCACCACTTATTCCTCATACCATTCTCCGGAGCTGATG
>JADFXS010000692.1 GCA_015233515.1 Deltaproteobacteria bacterium
AGCCGCGGCCATGGCTTTTAATGACGCGTTTTTATTGCAGACCTATATGTTTGTCGGGCTGATCGGCTTGTTGTGGATCATTCGCCGGCCGCCCCGCCGACCGGGCGGGAGGGAACCGCGAGTGGAACTCGGGCATTGAAAGCGGTCTCGTCCCACCACCGTCCATCGGCGGATAAAATGCAAAATAGCCGGGCTGGTGAGGTCAGACTAGGGTCCAGGCCACGCCCAAGGCCGCGATGATCACTCCGACGATATATACCAGTGCCGGACTGTTGAAATCGGCGACCCACATTTCCGGAGAATCCAGACCGCGCGCGGCGATGGCCATGGCTTGCTGGTAGGTCTTATGACTAAGTGTCCGTAAGGTGGCTTTGAGAAAGAGAAGCTGGCGTTGTCGCCAGGAAGCATGGGCCGCCCTGAGGAGGATGGTGGTTTTGACCCGGTCCATGGTCTGCCAGATCAGAGGCAGAAAATGAACCATGAGGGCCAGGGCTAGAGCGGATTTCCACGAGTTGCGGCCGGCGATCGGACGCAAAAACCAGGATAGAGCCAGCCCTAAGCGGCGGGGCGAAGTCGATTGCGCCAGGAACAAGCCCAAAAGCAGAAGCACAAACAAACGCAGCCCAAATATTCCGGTATTGGCCGCGGCTGCGCTCAATTCGATCCCGGCCCATAAGTCCAGAATTAATTTGAGACTCATCCAACCCAGGACAAAGGTGAAATAAGTTCTGGCTATTTTGGGGTTGGCGGCCTGTCGATAGCGCAGCAAAAACAAAACCCCGATCAGGATCAAGGCGCAGCCGATTAACCCGGCCGGCCCGGCTTTCCAGGTCAGGCCTCCCCACAGAATAGTCAGGACTATTTTCAAACGAGGGTCGGCTTCAATCAACCAATTGGTCCATGACTCCATGGAGTCTAAATGGTCATCGATCCAGTCGCCAATTTGGTCCCCGATTCGAGTTTTGGTTTGATTTGATAACCAGTCCGTGGGCCCCCGGCCGGTCTTGCCTTGGTCAGACGGCATACCCACCCGAGCATGAACAGGGCGGTTTGACCGCGAACTCCTTGAGGCGGCCGAACACGGTCCCCGAGTCCCCGGTCAAAGTCATTTCTCCCTGATAGAGCACCATCCATTGATCCACTAAATCAGCCACGGGTTCCAAGTTGTGCGTGGCGATGATTTGAGTCAGGCCGAGCTTTTTATTGTTAAGCAAAGCGGTTCGCATCTCGGCCACGCCGTAATAATCCAAGCCGATAAATGGTTCGTCCAATAGCAAGACCGTGGGCTGTTTCACTAAAACCGCCGCCAGGCAGAGCCGACGTTTTTGCCCCCAGGACAAGGTCTCCACGGGCTGGTCCCATAAATGATCCAGGCTGAACCGTCGAGCCATTTCCCGGCATTTGGCGTCGGCTTCCGAGTTGGTATTTGCCAGAGCCAGGCCCAGGTCTTCGCCGACGGTCAGTCCCAGTATCTGCAAGTCTGCTTCCTGCAGGACCAAGCCGGTTAAGGCTCTGATTTTTTTTTCCTGGCCCGGCGATGAATAGGGGCCGATCTGGATAGTTCCGGCACTAGGCGTGAACAATCCGGCCAAAAGCGTCAGCAGGGTGGATTTGCCGGACCCGTTGGCCCCGACCAAGCCGATGGTCCGACCTTCCTCCCCATGGAAGGTGAGATTGCTCAATGCGGGTTTCTGCCCGGGATAGGCAAAAGAGACGTTGGAAATGCCGATCAAGACGGAAGCAGCCTGTGGGAGGACATATATCTGTAGGTGGCTATCGCTAAAAACAATTTTACTATATCACCGGGCAGGAACGGCAACGCCCCCACCGCGACGGCCTTGCTTAATTCCATGCCCAAGGTCGATTTCAGCCAGATGACGCCGGCGGCATAGAGGGCCAGGATACTTAAAAGCCCCAGTCCTACTCCTTTTATCCAGGGAAGCTGATTACTTCCCCGGTCGACCGCCAGACCGTTGATGGCGGCCATCAGGACAAAACCCAGCAAAAATCCGCCGGTCGGGCCAAAAAA
>JADFXS010000693.1 GCA_015233515.1 Deltaproteobacteria bacterium
CCACTGCTAGGGGTCCACCTAAACAACCATCCTGACAGACTCGACACTCGACGAATCGCACATCCGAAAGCTTGCCGGCCTCGATTTGTTCCAAAACGGTCAAGGTTTCCGCCAGCCCGGAGACAGACAAGGTCCTTTCCTCCTGTCGGAAGCCGGCGGCTTCGGCGCCGGAAATTTCCCAGGAAATTCCCGCGCCGCCGCCTTTAAATAACAAGCGTTCCGGATCTTTGTTTTCAATGCTTTTCAAGGCCAGAAGGACATCCCCATACATCTCGTGAAGGCCCAGGGCTCCATCGAGAAAAGATTGGCTGAGGGCCAAGGGATGGTTTATGGATACGGTCTTGGCCGCGCACGGAGTGATATGAAAAATGCCTATATCGTCATCCGGAAAACCGTATTTTTGCTTCAAGATGGTCCGGATGTGCTTGGCGCCAACCTCCCTGGGGGGAGCCAAGGGTAGGACGTTGGGGATAAGATCAGGGAAGCGCTTGGCAATAAGCTGTAAAACCACGGGGCAAACCGGTGACAAGGCTGTCCTGATATCCGGATGTTTGTTCAACCAGTCATCTACCGCCACGCTGACCCATTCGCAATAAATGGCTTCATCGAAAACATAGTCAAAACCTAGTTTGGTCAAGGCGGTCAGGACTTCATTAGGATATATGTCATCTCCGAACTGGCTGTAGATCACTGGTGAAGGCAGGCAGACTTTGACTTTGAATTTGGCCAAGTCTTTGTACGTGGCCACTCTGGGCACCACGGCGTTAGAGGGGCAAATTCGAATGCACTCCCCGCAATTCACACATAATTCCGACAGAATGCGGGCCTTGCCGTGACGAGCCCGGATGGCCCGGGTCGGGCAGGCCCGGACACAAACCGCGCACCCCTGGCATTGTTCCTCCTGGATGAGAACCGATATTTTATCGCTCCGTCCATTTCGATCGAGCTTGCGGTTAGGGATGGTCACGTCCGCTGACTCCGCCAGCCGGTATTGAAAACCATTTCTAACTTAGTCCCGTGCCCCACTTGAGAGCTGATGAGGAACTCGTCGGAGTTTTTTTTAATGTTGGGTAAGCCCATACCGGCCCCGAAGCCCATTTCTCGAATTTCCGGGGTGGCGGTTGAATAGCCGTCCTGCATGGCCAAAGTGACGTCCGGAATACCCGGTCCTTGATCCTCGACAGTGATTCTGACGCAATCTTCGTGTAATTCAACAGACATTTGTCCATAGTGCGCGTATATCACCGCGTTCATTTCCGCTTCGTAGGAGGCGATGGCCACCCGGCGGATCAAATCCGGATCCGCGCCCACGCCTTTAAGGATATTCTTCACCTGCACCGAAGCGTCGCCGGCGTGAATGAAGTCCCGTTCCTTAATGGTGAACTGTTTCTGATACAAGCTCATATGCCGCATATTCCCTGCTGGTACAATAGTCCGCATGCCGAATATAGCGAATGAGGCGTTATTATCACCGGTAGCTGGAGTTGTTTGGCTTTGCGAATCACTTCTTCCGACGGGTGCAGGCCTTTTACAAAGATTATTCCGGCCAGGCTGGCAATTTCAGCCGTGTTGATAACCTGGATATTGGCCAGCCCGGTCAAGAGCAGTGTATTCGGTTCGGAATAAGCCAGGACGCTGCTCATCATGTCCGTGGCCACCACCTTGGTGACCTGATGATCGAGCAAGTTGTCGCCGCAGAGGATTTCCGCCCCCAGCAGGTCGACAATATGACGGAGGGCAATACTTTTTTCCGGCACGGATTTATTCGTAGTTCTTGACTACGTTCATTATTTTGTCGGCGGTGGCGTCGCGATGAGTATCGCTGTCGATGACCGTCACCGGAGCCAGGCCGCAAGCGCCCAGGCAGCGCACCGCCTCAAGGGAAAAACGTCGATCCGGGGTGGTTTGGCCGACTTTGACGCCTAATTCCCTCTGAACTCGGTCCAAGGTTGCCCCGGAGCCGCGGACAAAACAAGCCGTACCCAAGCAAACCCGGACAGTATGTCGACCGCGGGGGACCATAGTGAA
>JADFXS010000004.1:0-1286 GCA_015233515.1 Deltaproteobacteria bacterium
TGATGACGATGCTGACCAAATGCCCAACAGGGATCAAGGGATTGGATGAGATCACCAGCGGAGGATTGCCCCATGGACGCCCGACATTGATTTGCGGTACCGCCGGATGCGGAAAGACACTTTTAAGTATGGAGTTTCTTGTTCGTGGCGCCTTGCAGTACGAAGATCCAGGGGTCTTCATGGCTTTTGAGGAATCTGAAGAGGATTTAACGAAGCACTTCAGTTCCCTTGGATACGACTTGCCTGGTTTGATCGAAAGCAAAAAAATATTGATTGACCATGTCAGGATAGAGCGCAGTGAAATTCAAGAAACTGGTGAATATGATCTGGAGGGTTTGTTCATTCGCTTGGCGATGGCAATTAACCAAATCGGCGCAAAACGGGTGGTCCTGGATACCATTGAAGCGCTCTTTTCGGGGTTTTCTCATGAAGGCATCCTTCGTAGTGAATTACGCAGACTTTTCAAATGGCTGAAAGACAAAGGATTGACCGCGATAATCACGGCCGAGCGGGGCAAGGAAACGCTAAGCCGGCACGGATTAGAGGAATACGTGGCTGATTGCGTGGTGCTGATGGACCACCGGGTCGCGGGACAGATAAGCACAAGACGATTAAGAGTAGTCAAGTATCGCGGTTCAACGCACGGGGCCGATGAGTATCCATTCTTGATTTCCTCAAGCGGAATTTCGTTGCTTCCAATAACCTCCATGGGTTTGGATCATGGAGCGCCCGCGGAGAGAGTCTCGACTGGAATTAGCCGTTTGGACGCCATGCTGAGTGACAGGGGATATTATCGAGGCAGCACGATCCTGATCTCTGGAATCGCCGGCACCGGCAAAACGAGCGTTGCGTCTCATTTTGCGGATTCGACCTGCAGTAGGGGTGAACGAACTCTTTTTGTGGCTTTTGAGGAATCACCCAAGCAGATCGTAAGAAACATGAAGTCCATCGGTATCAATCTGGATAATTGGTTGCAAGCAGGTCTTTTAAAGTTCCATGCCATCCGCCCTACCCAGTATGGGCTGGAATCGCACCTGACGATAATTCACCGCGCCATAGAAGAATTCAAACCAGCCGCAATCGTTATCGACCCGATCTCAAATCTGGTCGCAGGAGGAATCACCTCTGAAATTAAAGAGATGCTGATGAGGTTGATAGATTTTCTCAAGACTAACGAGATCACCGCCCTTTGCACAGACCTGACAGTGGGTGGAATATGCTTGGAACAGAGTGAAGTTAGGGGTTCGTCGCTCGGTGATACATGGATTTTGCTTCCAGCCCTGGGA